>JAYTNO010000261.1:0-16594 GCA_043748275.1 Flavobacterium sp.
GATTGTAGCAGAAGCAGAAATCCCTGAAGTACACGTAGCAGCATTGGTCACCGTAAAAGTATAAGTCCCTACGGCAAGATTTGTAACGGTATAGGTTGCTCCACTTCCGTTGTATGTTGTAGTTACAGCTCCCGATTGATTAATTGTCCACGCACCAGTTGGTAGGCCATTCAAAACAACCGTTCCCAGAGTAGTACAAGTAGGTTGTGTTATGGTTCCTAATATTGGTGTTGTAGGCGTAGGGGGTTGACTTGCAATATTTACATTTGAAGTTGCAGCTGAATCACAACCAGTACTATTTGTAACAGTGAAAGTATAATTACCAGTTGCTAAAGTAGGAACTGTAAATGAGGCACCACTCCCACTATAGGTTGTAATAGCTGTCCCTGCTTGATTGATGGTCCATGCACCAGCTGGTAAGCCATTCAAAACGACTGAACCTGTTGCTGTTGCACAATTAGGCTGAGTAATAGTTCCTATTGTTGGTACCGTTGGAGTAGTAGCTGCAGTACATGGATTAGCCGTACAAGTCATAAATCCAGATGCAAAACAAGCGCCTACTGGTCCAGAAGGTGTTACTGTAATAATTACAGAATCATTTGGTAATAAACCTGACTTTGTATAAGTTAAAACATTTCCTATAATTCCAACAAAAATTGTAGGAGGTCCATTAATACTATACGATACGGTATATGTAGTTGCCCCAGGAACTGCTATCCAATTAAAAGTTATTTGATTTAAGGTTGTTGCACCACAACTAATTGTAGGTACAATTAATGGTTTTATAGTTACGGTTGCTTGAGCAGTACATCCTAGATTATTTTTATATTCAATAATTGCAGTACCCGCCGCAACACCAGTAACAACCCCAGAACTATTTACAGTGGCTATTGCAGGACTTAAAGAAGTCCAAGGAAGTACTAAAGCAGGTGTGCCAGTAGCAGTAAGTGAAGTGGAGCCACCCTTACAAAATATTAGACTTGCAGCAGGAGTTGTTATAGTTGGTGAATTTGAAACTGTAACGGTTATAGAAGCATTATTAAATAAATTATCTGTATACGTAATCGTTGTTGATCCACCCGAAACAGCTGTTACTAAACCTGTTGCATCAACAGTTGCTATTGCAGGATTTGAAGAAACCCAAGGATTTATTGCTGCAGGTGTGCCAAATCCTGTTAATTGTGTAGTAGTAGATCCAGGTAAACAGATACTTGAAAAACCTGTTATTACACCTAAAGGAGTTGCAAAATAATTTCTTTTTAAAATGGTTTTTTTAAAAGATTCTATTTTGTTGATGTTGTTATGAACAATAATTGCATTAAGGGGTAATGGACTTTTTAGATAATTTTCAAATACTTCTTTACGGTAATATTTTGATTTTAAAAAATAACTTTTCTTTTTAGAATTTGAAGCTAAATTTTGCTGCTCAACAATAAAATTTGCTACATCTACAGCAGTATTTTTACTACTTGGTTCAATAGAATTATGATTCTCGATTGTAATATCAATAACTTTGTTTTGCTGACAAAAACTATTATTTATGAAAAGTATAAATAGTAGTAAAATTAGCTTCGGAAATAATTTAAGTAATTTGAAATTCATAATCGTATTTGGGAACTATTATGCAATAATATTTCTTTATTGAATAAATGGTATTTTTTGATTTTTATCCATAAATTTGCAATAAACTATTATATTTATTTACCCTTAAAAGTAATCTTTTTGAGGTATTTAATTATTTCAAATTTATTATTAATTTATTTAAATTAAAGACAAATATAATTAAAAAAATTATAGTAGAGAATCATTTTATCTTCTTTACCATTCGTTCATTATATGGTAATAGGAAATTAACTATTAATTTAATTTTTGTTTGTGAAGTATTAGGTTAAGTTGCTAAAAAGAGTGTGCTATCTTTTAAAAAAAAAATAAGTCCAAAATTTATTTAGATTTTGGACTTATATAGGGGATACGGGTTTTTATTTTATTAGATATCATCAAAATCAAGATCTGTAAAACTGTTGGTTTTTGGAGTTTCAGTATCTGATTTTTCAGTATTGTATTCCTTTTTAAAATCTTTTTGGTGTCTTTCAGAAATAACTTCTTCTCCTTTATGATTCAATACATATGATGTCATATCTTCTAAAATCTCTGCGAATGCTGTAAAATCTTCTTTGTATAAATAGATTTTATGTTTTTTGAAATGAAATGACCCATCTTCTTCTGTAAATTTTTTACTTTCGGTAATGGTAATGTAGTAATCGTCGGCTTTGGTTGCTCTTACATCAAAGAAATAAGTTCTTCTTCCTGCTCTTAAAACTTTAGAAAAAATTTCCTCTTTTTCTAACATATCGTTTTCTCTCATAATCCTTCTAACAATTTTGGGTGTTAATTATCGATTGCTTCGCCAATTTGCAATCGCTCGTGTCAAAAATGATAAAAAATGAATTATTACGCAACATTTATAACAATTCTTTTTCTGAAAGTTGTTTTAAATATAGTTCAGCATAATACCCATCGGTGTTTACTAGTTGATTATGAGTGCCTTGTTGTATTATTTTCCCGTCTTCGATAACGATTATTTTATCCGCATTTTTGGCTGATGAAACTCTATGACTCACAATAATAGTGGTTTTGTTTTTACAAAAATCTAATAAATTGTTCAGTATTGCTTCTTCGGTTTCGGTATCAACAGCAGAAAGACAATCATCGAGTAATAATATTGGTGCGTCTTTTATTATTGCTCTTGCAATAGATACTCTTTGTTTTTGACCTCCAGAAAGGGTAATTCCTCTTTCTCCCAATATGGTTTCATATTGCAAATTAAAATTCATAATGTTATCGTGAACTACTGCTTTTTTTGAAGCCGAAATTACTTCTTGGTCTGTTGCATTTTCATTACCAAATTTAATATTGTTTTTGATGGAGTCTGAAAACAAAAATGCATCCTGAGGTACAATACCGATACTGTTTCTTAAATCATACAAATTCAATTGTTCAATAGGAATACCATCGATTATTATTGTGCCATTTGTAGTATCATATAATCTGCTAATTAAAGAAAGTATGGTTGATTTTCCAGACCCCGTTTTTCCTAAAATTGCCAAAGTTTCTCCTTTATTAATGGTAAAACTAAATCCTTTAAGGGCTTTGATATTGGTATCATCATAAGTAAAGCTTACATTTTTGAATTCAATTGTGCCATTAATTTCAGATTTCCCTTTATGATTATTTTGAATATCGGGTTGAATTTTCAAAAACTCATTGATTCTCTTTTGCGATGCTTCAGCTTCTTGCACCATTGATGATACCCATCCTAAAGACGCCACTGGCCAGGTCAACATATTGACATATAAAATAAATTCTGCAATGGTACCAATGCTTTTGATACTTCCGTTGATGTACATCATACCACCAAAATAGATTACCACCAAGTTGCTCACTCCAATTAATGCCAACATTAATGGACCAAAAAGCGATTGTACTTTGGCAAGACTCATACTTTTGGCTTTGCTTTCTAAAGATAAATTGTTTAAGTTTTCTTGATGTTGCTTTTCTAGCGAATAGGCTTTTATTACTCGAATTCCCGAGAAAATCTCTTGTGTAAAACTGGATACTTTTGATAGGTATTGTTGAAAAATTGTACTCCTTTTGTTGATTGCAGAACTTAATTTGAAAATTGCATATGACAATACGGGCAATGGTAATAAAGTATATAAAGTTAATTTTGGCGACACATTATACATATAGACAATAACAATAGCAAAACGGATAAACGTATTTATAGTATACATTACTGCTGGTCCAACGTACATTCTGACTTTTCCTACATCTTCACTTATTCGATTCATTAAATCACCTGTTCGGTTTTGTTTATAAAAATTCTGAGATAAATTTTCATATTGACGAAACACTTCATTTTTTAAATCAAATTCAATATGTCTTGACATGACAATTAAGGTCTGACGCATCAAGAATGTTAGAAATCCTGCAACTAAAGTTGTAGCGATAATCAATAAGATATTGTGAATCAATTCGTTTTGAATCAATGATGTATCAGCATTTGGTTTTTTTGCAAAGCTTTCAATTGTTTGAAACGATTTGCTAATTAATTTTGGAGTAAATAAGGAGAATATTTGTGCCACAATAGTTGTGACAATTCCAATCAAAAAACTATATTTATATTTGACGAAATATTTATTTAAATACTGTAGTTCTTTCATTATTTTGTTAAATTCTTTTTTGTATTGTTAGTTTTTTATCAATTTAATTAAACAATATGTAATTATGTAATTTTCGATTATAAAAACATTTTTTTATTAAATTACTATTTATCTTCAAAAATAGTGCGATATTTTGATTTTAATATTAATTTTGCATAGTCTTTTTGATAAAGTCGCAAATCCTAAAATCAAAAAAAAATTATGGTCACAGAAATCTTAAACCCAAAAGAGCTTCAAAAAATTGATCCCGTCTTCGGACAAATATCCTTTGATAATCACGAACAAATTGTTTTTTGTAACGACAAAGATACAGGTTTAAAAGCAATTATAGGAATTCATAACACAGTTTTAGGACCCGCTTTAGGTGGTACAAGAATGTGGAAATATGCAAACGAATGGGAAGCCTTGAATGATGTTTTGAGACTTTCAAGAGGAATGACTTATAAATCAGCCATTACCGGACTCAATCTTGGTGGTGGAAAGGCTGTTATTATAGGTGATTCTAAAATTGACAAAACACCAGAAATGATTACCAAATTTGGTCAATATGTTAATTCATTAAGCGGAAAATATATTACCGCAGAAGATGTGGGTACTACTACTGCCGATATGGATTTAATTCGAGAAGTAACCCCTCATGTTACCGGAATATCTGAATCTAAAGGTGGTTCTGGAAATCCTTCTCCAGTTACCGCTTATGGTGTGTATATGGGAATGAAAGCTGCTGCTAAATATAAATTTGGTACAGATGTATTAGATGGTAAAAAAATATTAGTTCAAGGAATTGGTCATGTAGGTGAAACTTTGGTAGATTATTTAACCAAAGAAGGTGCATTGGTACAAATTACCGATATCAATGACGCTAGATTGCAGGAAATTAGTGCAAAATATGGTGCTAAAATTTTTAGAGGAGAAGATTTATATGCTGCCGATGTCGATATTTATTCGCCTTGTGCTTTAGGAGCAACTATAAATGACGATACGATATATAAAATAAAAGCGCAAGTTATTGCTGGTGCTGCCAACAATCAGTTGGCCAATGAGCAAATTCACGGTCAGATTCTAAAAGATAAAGGTATCGTTTATGCGCCAGATTTCTTAATTAATGCTGGTGGTATCATCAATGTTTATGCAGAAATTGTAGGCTATGACAAAGCAGAAGCCATGCGTAGAACCGAAAATATCTATAATACTACTTTAGAAATATTGAATGTTGCTGAATCAAAAGGGGTTACCTCACATCAAGCAGCTATGTTTATTGCTGAAAATAGAATTGCAGAACGAAAAAAAGAAAACGCTAAATAATTTAGGGTTTCAAATATATTCTTATTTTTGCGGAGCGAAAGAAATTCTTTCGCTCCTTATAATTTTTAAAAGTTCTTACCAAGTGTTAAACAGAAGACATATTCGTGTAAAAGTAATGCAATCCATCTATGCGATGCATCAAAACGGTTCTGAGAATATAGAAAAAGAAGAAAAATTCTTGTTGTATAGTATTGAAAGTATACAAGATTTATACTTAATTATGCTTTCCTCTTTAATCGAAATTTGTAAAAAAGAAGTCATATTTCTTGACAAATCAAGCCAGAAACATTTGGCAACACCTGAAGAACGCAAACCCAACAAAAAATTTATCCATAATGCCGTTTTCAGAATTCTTTCTGAAAGCAATTCGTTGAGTATGGCACTTGCTGATAGAAAAATCAATAATTGGAATTTAAATGACGATTATATTTTATTGCTTTTAGCTGCCATAAAAGAAAGTGATTTGTATGCCAATTATATGAAAAACAATAAAAATACTTTTGAAGAAGACCAACAATTCATCGAAGCTATTTTTACTGATATTATTGCACCCAACGAAAAATTGTATGACTATTTAGAAGATCATAAACTAACGTGGATAGATGATATTCCAATGATCAATACTCTAATTGTCAAGCAAATAAAAGATTTAAAATCTTCTGCTGAAGCCACTTTCAAAGTTTCAAAACTGTATAAAGATCAAGAAGATAAAGAGTTTGTTATCAACTTGTTTAGAAAAACAATACTCAACGAAACGGAGTTAGCCAAAGAATATATCGACAAGACACCTAATTGGGATACCGAAAGAATTGCCGAAATTGATACTATCATTTTGAAAATGGCTATTTGCGAATTTTTGAAATTTCCCTCCATTCCTGTAAAAGTAACTATCAACGAATATTTAGAAATTGCCAAAGAATACTCAACACCCAAAAGCAGTATTTTTATTAACGGAATTTTAGATAATCTGGTTAAAGAATTTGAGGTAAATAAAAAATTACTCAAAACGGGTAGGGGTTTAATGTAATTTTAAATTTGAAATGATAAATAAGGCACTCTATATCTGTTTAGGATTTGTTATTTTAATGACAGTTGTTTCTTGTAAAAAAGAATATACTGTTATTACAAACGAAAATACTCCTTCAGAAATAAAAATAAATCAGACTGAGATTTCTAATGTAGCAAATGAGGCACCTATTATGGAATTTGAAAATCGCGAACATAATTTCGGATTGATAAAAGAGGCTGCAAAAGTTTTTTATATTTTCAATTTTAGAAATTTAGGTAAGTCAGATTTAATTATCTCCAATGCCATCGGTTCTTGCGGATGTACTATTCCAGAATATCCCAAACAACCTATTAAAGTTGGCGAAACCGGAAAAATAAAAGTTTCATTTAATGCGGCTGGAAAATCTGGAAACCAACAAAAAACAGTTACCATCACAACAAATACCGCAGCTAGAAAAGAATTATTAACCATAAGAGCAATCGTTAAAACAAAATAAATACAACCTAAAAAATAAAAATCATGCAACAATTACAACAATTTCTTCCTTTTTTATTAATGTTCGTAGTCATCTATTTCTTTATGATTCGACCACAACAAAAAAGAGCAAAAAACGAAAAACAATTTGAATCTGATTTAAAAGTTGGTGACAAAATAGTGACCAAAAGTGGTATTCACGGTAAAATTGCTGAATTGGCAGAAACCACTATCGTTATCGAAACCATGTCAGGAAAACTAAAAATGGAACGTTCTTCTATTTCAATGGAAATGAGTGCTGCATTGGCAAAAAAGTAAGGCTATAATTGGTTCAAAATAAAAAATTCCACAACATCATCTAAAAATTATGTTGTGGATTTTTTATTTCTAATAATCTCCTTTTTTCTTAAACCGAGCATCGTCTCGTTTTATGAACTCCGTTTTTCGTTTCGGAAGTTCAGTTTTAGGCAAACTGGCTTCTTCTGTTTTGCTAGAAGGTTCAATAAGTTGATTGAGTTCCTTAATTTCAGCATCGGTCAAGTCACGAAATCTTCCCACAGGAATATCAAGCGAAATATTTATAATCCGAATTCTTTTCAAAGCCGTTACTTCATAACCCAAATACTCACACATTCTACGAATTTGGCGGTTTAGACCTTGTGTCAGGATAATTTTAAAATTGTATTTGCTAATTTGCTCCACCTTACATTTACGAGTAATCGTATCCAAAATTGGGACACCATTTCCCATTTTTTCAATAAAACGGTCGGTGATAGGTTTGTTGACAGTAACCGTATATTCTTTTTCGTGATTGTTTCTTGCACGTAAAATTTTGTTGACAATATCACCATCATTGGTCATAAAAATCAACCCTTCACTGGCTTTGTCTAATCTCCCAATCGGAAAAATTCGCTTTGGGTAATTGATATATTCTACTATATTGTTGCGCACTTCAAGGTTGGTCGTACATTCAATACCAACAGGTTTGTTAAAAGCAAGATAAACCAATTTCTCGTTTTTTTCACGAATCAGTTTTCCGTCAATACGCACTTCATCTTCCGGAGATACTTTGGTTCCCATTTCGGGCACGACACCGTTTATTGTTACACGACCATCTTCAATAAGTTTATCAGCTTCACGACGAGAACAAAAGCCCGTTTCGCCAATAAATTTGTTGAGTCGTTTTAGGTTTTCTTCCATTTGACAAAAGTAAACAATTTCAAAATTTATTTTTCACTTTTTTATCAGAAGCAAAACATTTGGGCATTTTTAAGTTTCCCTATTCCTGCTATCCATTGCAATCTGTTATTGCCAGCTTGCAAAGCAAGCTCACAACAACAGGATTTCCATTGCTATCAGGGCTAAAGATTTTTTTTTGGCTTATTAATTCGTTGTTTTCAAATGGAAAAAAAACAAACCCAACCAATTCAAACAATAAACCCCGCTAAAAGCGGGGTTTATTTGATTAAAACATTGTATTAATTTTTAAAAGATTAATTCTTTTTAAGAATCAATTTCTTAGTAACATTCTTATCTTGATAATTAATTTTTACATAATATATGCCATCCGTAAAACCAACTATATTTAACGTTGTCTTTGAAGCATTAGGTTTATGGTTACTAATAATTCTTCCTAGGTTATCAATAATCATAATATTATCAGCAATGATGTCCTCTGTGTCAACAGTGAATTGTCCTGTATTTGGATTTGGATATAGTTTCAAAAGATTGTCTACATTGTATTCGTCAATACCCAATGCATTCGTACATTTAATAGAACGAACTCTTGATGTGTTCTGAGTTCCACAGTTTGCATTTGTATTCAAGTGATATCTAATAACTCCTGAATTCGTTCCTGATGACCAAATTAATGGCGTTAATCCGCTTGCTAAGACAGTAGTTCCTAAAGCATTCGTAATGGTTATAAAATCTGTAGCAATTGCACTCTTAAAAGTATATTGCTTATTTACCAATACATTTACATTAGCATATTCTCCAGCCCAAGCGTCGGCTACAATTTGCTCGAAACTTCCAGAACAGGCTGGCGTAAAAGTGGCATCTGGATACAATCCGTTAATTGCACCGTTACAATTCAATGCAGGCAGAGTTGTAAAATTTCCACCAGAAACCCAAGCACTTTTCGTAGTACCACAATTTGATCGAATCCAATAAAAATAAGTTGTAGCAGCACCTAATCCATTTAAAACCCCTACACCAGCAGTTGTACTAGTTGTCGTAGCAACTGTTGCTGCAGTCGGTGTGGTATTGGTTGTTATAATATAAATATCATACGAAGCAGGTACAGTTGTAGGCGCAGACCAGTTCAATCGGCTTGAGTTCGATGTGATGTTTGAAACCGATAAAGTGGTTGGAACTCCACAACCCGTTGCAGCTGTACATTGGATAGATCTTGTTCGGTTTGTGTTTTGCGAACCACAATTCACATTACTATTCAAATGAAATCTTACAACACCAGATGTTGCACCAGAAGCCCAACTTAGAGGTGTTAATCCACTTGCTAAAACCGCTGTTCCAGCAGTATTAGTTATCGTGATATAATCTGTAGCTACAGAACTTGTAAAAGTATACTGTCTGTTAGTAGACACATTAACATTTGAATATTCTCCTGCCCAACAGTCAGTAGCAATCTGCTCTGCACTTCCTGTACATGCGGGTGTAAAAGTGGCATTTGGATAAAGACCGTAGATAGCACCATTACAGCTTAAGGAAGTATTTACAGTAAAGTTTCCACCAGAAGCCCAGGTACTCTTGTCCGAACCACAATTAGATCGGATCCAATAATAATAGGTTACACCTGCGGTTAATCCGTTTATAACATCTACACCAGCTGTTGTACTTGTCAATGTAGCTGTTGTAGTAATACCTGGAGCGACATTATTCGTTACCAAATAAATTTCATATCCTGAATTAGGAGCAATAGTTGGTGCAGTCCAAGCCAATCGGCATGAATTTGAAGTAATGTTAGCAACTGCCAAATTTGTTGGAGGCAAGCAAGTAGCAGATGTAGTTACACATTTTACATATTTTGACCTTATACCCAGAGATACACCACCAAGGTTACATTGCGCATCTGCATGCGAGTAAAATCTAACTAAACCACTTGTACCTCCAGAATTCCAGATTACTGGACCAGTTCCGCTAGAAAGTACTACTGTTCCCAAGGCATTTGTTATTGTTATAAAATCAAGCTCCCAGTCGGTTCTAAAAGTATATTGAGTATTTGCAGTTACGGCAATATTTGAATAACTACCATTTTTGCTGTCGTTTGAAAAAATCTCATCATTTCCAGTACAAGTCGGAGTAAAAGTAGCGTCAGGGTATAATCCATAATAAGCACTGTTACAAAGCAACGAGGAAATTGTAGTAAAGCTTCCACCAAAAATCCATTCGCCTTTTTGGTATAAGCAATCAGAACGAAGCCAATAATAGTATGTAGTATCAGGATTAAGGTTTGTTACGAATATCGAATTTGTTGTTGAGTCTGATGTTGGTACATCAACTAGCGGTGTAACCGTGGAAGTCCCTAAATAAGCTTCGTATCCAAAAGTTGGCGCCACACTCGGTTCTATCAAAGAAATTTTACAAGAATTTGGTGTAATATTTGAAACACCTGTAGGAGTTGGGTCAAGGCAAGGCGGAACTACTACCCAAGATAAATAGCGTGTCCTTGAAAAAAGATCATTTGTTTGACATTGCGCATTCTGATGTATATAATATCTAACTACTTCATCAAAAATAGAGATGTAATACACCTCAGAAACACCGGACGCATATATTTGAGTACCAGTACTATTGGTAATGGTTATAAAATCTGTTGCAACTGATGTATAAAAATGATAACGCTTATCGGGTATAATGTGAACTTTAGCATATTGTCCCAGACGAGCATCAGTATTGATAATACCTGCACCAGCATTATTAGTTGCTTGGTAAGTATCAACTGGATATTGGGTTCCTGAGGTGCATTGCGCAGAAATTTTCGGAATAAAAGATAAAAATGCCAGCAGACAAATTAGAGTAATTTTTGTTTTCATAAATCGTTTTTTGTTAAATAAAGTAATTGATATGGAACTTGAAATTATTTAGTGGTTCTAACTAAATTCCTAATTATCTTTATAAACGCCTAAACTACAAAAAAAATAGAAATTACAAACACACAATAAAGAGGTTTCTGGAAGATATTCGTAAAAAATTAATGATATTCGTTTTTTGAATGAGCAAGTTGCTCGCACTAGCTTTGGATATCGCAATTCCGCAATGCAAACTTTATATATTGGAATTTTTCATTTTTTAAATTTGATCACGAGCAAGATGCTCGCGCCAGCTTAGGAATATTCGTTTTTTTGAATGAGCAAGTTGCTCGCACTAGCGAATGGATAAAAATTATTTGTCCTTTAAAAAAGCTGCAATTTTTTCATACAATTCTGTATTATGCAAACTATGACCAAAACCCTTTGTAGTAATTAAAGTGCCTTTTTTCCAATGGGTATTTATTTTTTCAGATTCCGAGTATGCTACCACTTTGTCGAGTATGTCATGAGCAATGATGCCTTCTAAAGTTGCGTTTTTGAGAAAATTACTTGTAGAGAAATCATCAACTATAATATTAAATCGTTCTTTTGTATAGGCAACCAATGACTGATGTACTTTAGAATTAAGACTTAATAATTTTTTATAGTTGTTCAGAATAATTTTAAAATCAGATGGAGCACCCAATAAAACTATTTTTTCAATTGCATTATTTTTATAGTGATGTTGGTAATACGCAATGGCAATTCCGCCCAACGAATGACCAATTATGTGTTTGGGTTGGTGTTTCTGAATAAGAATGTCAATATATTCGGCATATTGAGGCACATTAAATTCTTTTCCACTCGACATTCCGTGAGCTGGAGCATCAATTGCAATTATAGTACTTCCTGTTTTTTTGAGATAGGGTAATAGTTTTTTCCATCGTGAAGCATTGCTTTCCCAACCGTGAAGTAATAGAATAACATTGTCGTTCCCTTTCCAAGTATAGGTTTGGAAACTTTTATTGTTATGCTGATGGGTTTCGGTTGTGCTGCTTTGAAGAAATTTGGGTAAATTGTCTTTTGATAATTTCCCGATTCTGGGTTGACTAAATAACTGGTACGCTAACAACATTGCTTTTCTAGGATTAACATAACTTAAGAAGTTAATATATAACCCGACAGATTTTGTAAGTATAAAAGTTTTTATTTTTTTCATAAAAAAAAAGTCCCGAAAAGCGGGACTCATTATCTATTAGAATTTAGAAAACATTTTTTGCATTTTCTCTCTTTCTTCTTCTGCTAATGAACTATCCACTAGAATTCTTCCTGAATGTTCATCTGTAATGATTTTTTTTCTTCCAGCAATTTCTACTTGTGTTTGTGGCGGAATTGTAAAAAACGATCCTGCAGATGCACCTCTTTCTATAGAAACTACTGCTAAACCATTACGAACACTTTTACGGATTCTTTTGTATGCTGCCAATAAACGGTCTTCGATAAGCAACTCGTATTCTGCAGATTTCTCAGAAAGAAAAGCTTCTTCTTTTTGAGTTTCAGACATAATGTCGCTTAACTCTGCTTTTTTATGTTTTAAGTGACTGCTTTTTGCTTCTAATTTTTCTTTAGAATCAGCAATAACTTGTTTTTTGTGCTCCATAGAAGCTTTCATTTCTTTGATTTGCTTTTCGGCCAATTGAATTTCTAATTCTTGAAACTCAACTTCTTTTGTCAAAGAGTTAAACTCTCTATTGTTACGAACACTGTCTTGTTGTTTGATGTATTTTTTTATAGAAAATTGGTGGTCTTCAATAGCATTTTTCTTTGCTTTGATTTGCTCTTCAATATTTTCTAAATCTTGTTTTAATTTTTCGTTGCGCGTTGTTAACCCTGCAACTTCATCTTCTAAATCTTCTACTTCTAAAGGAAGTTCTCCTCTAACATTTCTGATTTCATCAATTCTGGTGTCAATCAATTGCAAGTCATATAATGCTCTTAATTTTTCTTCAACACTTAATTCTTTTGTAGCTGCCATATTTTATAAGTACTTAACTGGATTTGTATTTTCTTCTGATAAAACGACTGCAAAATTAGGAATTTTTTTCCGAAGAAAATCAACAATATAATTTTTTGTGTATCGTTCGCTCTCAAAATGTCCAATATCTGCCAAAAGTAGTTGATTTTCAGCCTCATAAAAGTTATGATACTTTAAATCGGATGTTAAAAAAACATCTGCTCCTGCTTGAATAGCATTTTTGATGGCAAAACTTCCTGAACCGCCAAGAACTGCCACTTTTAGTATGGATTTATTTAGAAATGCTGAATGACGTATGCTGCCACATTGCATTTTATCTTTTACAAAAGTGAGAAAATCTTTCTCTGACATTGGTTTTTCAAGTTCGGCAATCATTCCTAAACCAATATTTTGATGCTCGTTTTGTAAGGCATAAATTTCGTAAGCAATTTCTTCATATAGATGATTCGAAAATAAAGCTTTCAAAATTTTGCTTTGCAAGTGTTTTTCAAAAGTAACTTCTATTTTTATTTCTTGAGCTTCAACAAATTCAAAACGTTCTCCCATTTCTGGATTGCTGTTTTCATTGCCCATATAAGTTCCGATGCCTTGTGAGTTGAAACTACAATCTTCATAATTGCCTATTTGTCCTGCACCAGCATCAAATAAGGCATTTCGCAATTTTTCTGCATTTTCTGCAAGGGTATAGGTAACAAGTTTCTGAATATAATTTTGTTTCGGTATTAGGATTTTAGCTTTTTTCAAACCCAATGCATCACAGAAAATTTTATTGACACCATTTTTATGATTGTCTAATGCGGTATGAACGGCATAAATTGCGATGTCATTCTTGATTGCTTTAATTACAGCTCTTTCAACATAATTCTTACCTGTAATTTTCTTTAATCCTGTAAACAAAATAGGGTGGAAGCAAACTATGAAATTGCATTTTTTGGTTATGGCTTCTTCAATTACATTTTCTAAAGCATCATGACAAACTAATATTCCTGTAGCATCTGTTTCTTGATTTCCAACAAGTAATCCTACATTGTCAAAATCTTCAGCATAAGACAAAGGTGCCATTTCTTCTAGAATTTCTATAATTTCTTTTATTTTCATTTTAGGTTGACCATTGATTTAAAATTTCTTTTACTGTCCAGATGCCATTGTTTTTTTCAAAAAGAAAGAAATTACCACTATTGTGTTCAATATTTCTATAGAATGCTACTTTTACTAGGCAATAATTGTTGGCAAAATACATTGGTTTGCTCACAATCATTAACCTTTGGTTGTTTTCCTTAAATTGTTCAGCTGCTTTTTGAAATTCATCTAAAGATAAGCAATTATTGACTTTGCTTTTTAGAAATTGGTGTTGATTGGTAAAAAGAATATTGAATTCTTTACTCCAATCTTCATTGATTGCAGGATTGATTTGACTTTTTAATGCAGCTGCATTTTTCTTTAGTAAGTCATTTTTACTAATCACTTCTAGCGTTTCCTCATTATTGGGTGCTTTGTTGCAATAGAAACTTAGCAATTGAAGGCGGTTTTTGACAATTACTTTTTCTTCGGCATAATATTTTGTCAATAGAATTTTGAGAATTGCCGCATCTGGATTTTCCTGTGCGTAAGAAAATTTGAAAATAAAAAGACCAATAAGGAGCACTATTTTAGTAATCAGCTTCATTTTTGAATGTGTTTTGCAACTACAAATTAACGAAAAATAGCGTAATCTAGTGTTCCTTTTACAAAAAAAAGTATACTTTCGTAAAATGAATTTTCTGCGAAAAATACTTTTTCCATTTGCCGTTTTATACGGATGGATTATGCAATTTCGGAATTATTTGTATGATATAGGATTCTTTAAATCGTATAGTTTTGAAATACCCATTATAGCAGTTGGCAACCTAAGTGTTGGCGGAACTGGCAAAACACCACAAATAGAATATCTTATTCGTTTGATTTCTGATACCTATAAAATAGCCACTTTGAGTAGAGGTTATAAACGAGAATCTGAAGGTTTTGTGTTGGCAGACACTTCATCTAATGCTTCTATTTTAGGAGATGAACCCTTTCAGTTTTATTCAAAATTTCCCAATATTCAAGTAGCTGTTGATGCCAATAGAAAAAATGGAATTGAAAAAATATTGGCTCAAAAAGAGCCACCAGAAATAATTTTGCTCGATGATGCTTTTCAACATCGACGTGTAAAAGCAGGATTTTATATTTTGTTGACATCGTATAATGATTTGTTTTACAAGGATTATATTTTGCCAACTGGACATCTAAGAGAAAGTAGAAGTGGAGCAAAAAGAGCCCATATGATAATTGTCACAAAATGTCCGAAAGATTTATCAGAACTTGCACAGGAAAAAATAACCGAAAAAATTACTCCCTATTTTAAAGAAAATATGAAAAGTAAGGAAAACATTTTTTTTAGTTATATTGATTATGATGATACCATTTATTCATTAAATGATACAAAACCTGCAACCGAATTAAAACTAGTGCCTAAAGTACTCGTGGCAGGAATTGCAAAGCCAAAACCATTTTTTGATTTTTTGCAAACAAAAAATGATGTAATTTTGACCTTTCAGGATCATCATCCATTTTCTGAAAAAGATATTTTAGCTATAAAAAAACAAGCAAAAGAGAAAAGTATTATCACAACCGAAAAGGATTATATGCGATTGAAAAACAGCCTATTGGGTGATCAACTTTATTATTTACCAATAAAAACATCGTTTCTAAATAAAGGCGATTTTTTTAATACAACAATTTTAAATTATGTGGGAAAAAGTACAAGAAACAGTTAGTTATATTAAAGAAAAGACCAATTATACTCCAGAATATGGTGTGATTTTAGGTTCAGGATTAGGAAGTTTTACAGATGATATGATTGTAGAACATACTTTATTGTATAGTGATATTCCTAATTTTCCAGTTTCTACAGTTCAAGGACACAAAGGAGCTTTGGTTTTTGGAACTATTGGTGCAAAAAAAGTGGTGGCTATGCAAGGTCGTTTTCATTATTATGAAGGATACGATATGAAGCAGGTTACTTTTCCTGTTCGTGTGATGAAATATTTGGGAGTAGAAAAATTAGTTGTTTCTAATGCTTCTGGTGGCGTGAATCAAAATTATAAAGTAGGTTCTATTGTTATTCTGAAAGATCATATCAATATGATGCCAGAACATCCGCTTCGTGGAGTAAACGATGAACGATTTGGACCACGATTTGTAAATATGAGTGAGCCATTTAGTCGTAAAATGATGACTAAAGCAAAAGAAATTGCCACTGCTTTGAACATAGAAGTACAAGACGGAATTTATCTTGGTTTACAAGGGCCAACTTTTGAAACTTTATCAGAATACCGTATGGTAAAAATTCTAGGTGCCGATTGTGTCGGAATGTCTACCGTTCCAGAAGTTATAGTAGCAAGTCATATGAGTTTAGAATGTTTCGGTATTTCTGTAATTACAGATATTGGTCACGAAGATAGTATAGAAACCATAACACATGAAGAAGTTTTAGAAG
>JAYTNO010000262.1:0-6783 GCA_043748275.1 Flavobacterium sp.
TAGTACAACTTTACGTTACGGTTACACTTCTTTAACCACGCCAAATTCTACTTACGATTATAATCTAGTGACGCACGATAAAAAGTTGATGAAGCAACAGGAAATCATTGGCGGTTATGATGCCTCTCAATATGTGTCAGAACGACTATATGCCACTGCAATTGATGGAACAAAAGTACCAATCTCATTAGTGTATAAAAAAGGTTTTATAAAAAACGGTAAAGCACCATTGTTGCTTTATTCTTATGGCAGTTACGGCAGTAGTTCAGATGCGGGTTTCAGCAGTACGAGTTTAAGTCTTTTGGACAGAGGCTTTGTTTTTGCGATTGCGCACATACGTGGCGGTCAAGAAATGGGGAGGCAATGGTATGAAGACGGTAAAATGATGAAAAAGAAAAACACCTTTACGGACTTTATTGATTGCGGAAAATTCCTAATCACTGAAAACTATACCAGTAAAGAACATTTGTATGCAATTGGTGGAAGCGCAGGTGGTTTGCTTATGGGTGCGATTGCTAATATGGCACCCGATATGTGGCACGGCATTATTGCCGCAGTACCGTTTGTAGATGTTGTCAACACGATGTTGGACGAGAGCATTCCGTTGACCACAAATGAGTTTGACGAATGGGGAAATCCTAAAAATAAAGAGGCCTATTTTTATATGAAGAGTTATAGTCCATACGAAAATATCGAAGCAAAAACATATCCAAATATGTTAGTAACCACAGGATTACACGACAGTCAAGTGCAATATTTTGAACCTGCAAAATGGGTAGCGAAACTGAGAGCTGTAAAAACAGATAAAAATGTTTTGTTACTTAAAACGAATATGGAGTTTGGTCACGGTGGCGCTAGTGGTCGTTTTGATTATTTAAAGGATATAGCTTTGAATTATTCATTCTTATTTGCCTTAGAAGGAATAGTTAACTAGTTTTTAAGGAGCTAAACTCTACAAGGATTTTCTAAAAGAAAAACAAAGGAGCTCATAAATGTTGTTCATATAAATTGAAAATTTTTTATAAAGTGAAGATGAAGTCTAAAATCTTTGCAATGATAACAAAATCTTAACTTAGCAAAGAAAATAATAAATCAACAAACAACAAAAACGTCCCGATTATTTCGGGACGTTTTTATTTGAAAAATCAAGAACCTATTTATTAGGTTTTATAACAAAAGCATTTGGATATTTTTTTCTGAAAAGCAACATATTTCTTTCGGCTTCAATTCGAGTTTTGAAATTTCCGACCCAAACTTTATAAGCAGGTGTGTAAAAAACGATTGTTCCGTCAAAAGCTAAAAAATCTCGTTTGAAGTCGTTTAAAATCTTTTTAGAAGTTTCACTATCACCATTATAGATTTGAATTTTATAAATATCATTTACAGTAATTGAAGCATTTATTTTTCTTTTTTCATTTAATAAATTTTCAAATTTTGGGTTTAATCAAAAAAGCAGTTGCATATTTCTTTTTTATTTCAATCAAATTTCTTTCGGCTTCAATTCTAGATTTAAAATTACCAACCCATACTTTATACAAAGGTGTACTAAAAACAATCGTACCATCGAAGTTTTTAAACTCTTTTCTAAAATCAGTCAATGCCTTTTTTGATGTTTCACTATCGCCATTATAAATTTGAATTTTATAACGGTCATTTACTGTAATTGAGGAATTTATCTTTCTTTTTTCATTCAAAAGTTGTTCGAACTTAGGGTCTTGATTTAAAGTAGTATTTCCTTCTTGTGCATAAAAAATTTGGCTAGAAATACACAAAGTAAAAATATAAAAAAGGGTAGTTTTTTCTGTTAATTTTCTCATAAAGCAGTGATTTTAATACAAATGTACAATTTATCGAATTAATCGAAACTATTAAAATTATTTAGAATTAATATAAATTGGTAATTAAGATATATTTAAGGTTTTGAGAATAGTTCATAAGTCGTATTTTTGTGCAAGTTTTAAAATAACGTATGTTGATATCCATAAATATTTATAGAAAAAACCATACCAAATTTTGTCGATAATCATTTATAATATGAAAAAAGTGGGTAACCATAATTCGATTTCAAGGATTTTATTTTTAAGTTTAGCTCTTATGCTATCCTTCTCCTTAACTTCAAATGCGCAAACTGCCGATCCTGCAAAAGGAAAAGAACTATTCAATTCAAATTGTGCTGCTTGTCACAAACTAGATGCTAAAGCTACTGGTCCTGCACTTCGTGGAGTCGCAAACAAGCATGATATGGCTTGGATTTACAAATGGGTTCATAACAGTTCAGAATTAATTAAATCTGGTGATGCAGCTGCTGTAAAATTATTTGAAGAAAATAACAAATCTGTAATGACTGCTTTCCCGCAGTTGTCTACTGGTGATATTGATAATATTATTGCATATACCTCAGAACCAAAAGCTGAACCTGCAATGAGTGCTACAGGAACTGCAGCACCTCCAGGAGCAGAAGTTAATACTGGTGGAGTATCAAATAATATTATTTTAGGTGCTTTATCACTAGTTATGTTGATGCTGGTTTTTATGTTATTCTTTGTAAATAAAGTTTTAACAAAAGTAGCAAATGCTAACGGTATTAAAGTTGCAGAGAAAGAAGCTACTATGCCAATCTGGAAAGCTTTTGCTAAAAATCAATTTTTGGTGTTAGTAACTTCAATTTTCTTAATTTTAGCTAGTGGATACTTTGCTTATGGATGGTTAATGCAAATTGGAGTTGATCAAAATTACGAGCCAGTGCAACCAATACATTATTCTCATAGAATTCACGCTGGTAGTAATGGAATTAACTGTAAATATTGTCACTCATCGGCGCGTGTAAGTAAAAATGCAGGTATACCTTCTTTAAATGTATGTATGAATTGCCATAAAAATATCGCAGAAGTTTCTGATACAACTGCAACACCAGATCATTCAAAAGCTTTTTATGATGGTGAAATACAAAAATTATACAACGCTGTAGGTTGGGATAAGGCAAATCAAAAATATACCGGAAAAACACAACCGGTTAAATGGGTTAGAATACATAATCTTCCAGATTTTGTATATTTTAATCACTCACAACACGTTACTGTTGCTGGTATTGAATGTCAAACTTGTCACGGTCCAGTTCAAACTTATGAAATTCAAAAACAATTTGCACCATTAACTATGGGATGGTGTATCGATTGTCATAGAAAAACCGAAGTTAAAATGGAAGGGAATGAATATTACACAAAAATTCACGAAGCACTTTCTAAAAAATATGGTGTAGACAAACTAACTGCTGCTCAAATGGGTGGGTTGGAATGTGGTAAGTGCCATTATTAAAAAAGATTTAGGTTAAAGATTATCCAAAAAATCAAATCAAAGAAGCAAAAAAATAAAATAAACATTATTATATATAATATGTCATCAAACAAAAAATACTGGAAAAGTGTTGAAGAACTAAACGAAAATAGTTCTATTGTTGAGGCACTTAGAAATAACGAGTTTGTTGAAGAGATTCCTACCGATGAATTTCTAGGAAATGCAGAAGCATTAGGTTCTTCATCAACAACACGCCGTGATTTCTTAAAGTACGTCGGATTTAGCACAGCAGCAGCTACATTAGTAGCTTGTGAAGGTCCAGTTCACAAATCAATTCCATATGTAATGCAACCGGAAGAAATAATTCCGGGTGTTTCAAATTATTATGCAACTACAGTTTTTGACGGTTTTGATTTTGCTAATCTATTGGTAAAAACTCGTGAAGGTCGTCCTGTAAAAGTTGATAACAATAAAATTGCAGGTGCAAAATTTGCTGCAAACGCAAGAGTACACGCATCAATATTATCTTTATATGATAGTATGCGTCTTAAGCAACCAAAAATAGCAAGTAAAAATGCAACTTGGTCTGAAGTAGATTCAAAATTAAAATCCAGTATTGATGCTGCTAAAACAGCTGGTAAACAAGTTGTCTTGTTGACTAATACTTTAGCAAGCCCTTCTACAGAAAAATTGATTGCAGAATTTATCGCTAAAAATCCAAATGCAAAACATGTGATTTATGATGCAGTTTCTTCATCAGAAGCGTTAGATGCATTTGAAATGGTTTACGGAGAAAGAGCATTGGTTGATTATGATTTTTCTAAAGCATCACTAATTGTTTCAGTTGGCGCAGATTTCCTTGGAGATTGGCAAGGTGGAAGTTATGATTCGGGTTATTCGAAAGGAAGAATTCCAAATAACGGAAAAATGTCTCGCCATTTTCAAATGGAAGCCAATATGACTTTGTCTGGTGCTGCTGCTGATAAACGTTTGCCTATGTCAGATGCGAATCAAAGACAAGCATTAGTAAAAATATATAATGTCATTACAAATTCATCAATCGCAACTTCAAAAATTGAAAATGAAGATGTTGTGATGAAAGCAGCACAACAATTAAAAGCTGCTGGGAATAAGGGTGTTTTGGTATCTGGAATACAAGATAAAAATGCACAGTTATTAGTATTAGCAATAAATCAAGCATTAGCTAGTGAAGCTTACTCTGCTTCAGGTTCAAGACAAATCAGAAAAGGATCAAACGAAAAAGTGACTCAGTTAATTAATGATATGAAAGCTGGAAGTGTTCATACTTTAATTATGAGTGGTGTAAATCCAGTATATACATTACCAAATAGTAAAGAATTTGTTTCAGCCTTAAAAGGAGTTCAACTTTCTATAGCATTTTCTTTAAAAGAAGACGAAACAGCTTCTGTTTCAACAATAGCTGCGCCAGTTCCTCATTATTTAGAATCTTGGAATGATGTTAGTATTACTAAAGGTTCTTATGCATTAACACAACCAACAATTCGTCCATTATTCGACACAAAGCAATTTCAAGATGCGTTATTGTCTTTGAATGGAAATGGAGGAACATATTATGATTATTTAAAAGCGAATGCTTCAAATATTGTTTCAAGTTCTTCGTGGAATCAAGTATTACATGATGGAATATATTCTGGTATTGCAAATGCAAATACTGCAGTTTCTGTAAATTATGCAGGTGCAGCTTCAACTTTGGCAGAATCAAAAGCAAGCGCAGGATTCGAATTGAATTTATATACAAAAACAGGATTAGGAGATGGTCAACAGGCAAATAATCCTTGGTTGCAAGAATTTCCAGATCCAATAACAAGAGTGTCTTGGGATAATTATGTTACTGTATCAAAATCTGATGGTGATAAATTAGGGTTGACTAATGAAATAGTTGCTAATGGTGGACTTAACGGAAGTTATGCGACTCTTACCGTAAACGGAACTACATTAGATAATGTACCTGTAATTATCCAACCGGGTCAAGCTAAAGGAACTTTAGGATTGGCATTAGGTTATGGTAAAAAGGCAGCTTTAAAAGAAGAAATGCAAGTAGGTATAAATGCCTATGCTTTGTACAATAAATTTAATAGTGTTCAAACTGTATCTATAAAGAAAGCTGCTGGATCACACGAATTTGCTTGTGTGCAAGGTCAAAAAACTTTGATGGGTAGAGGAGATATTATCAAAGAAACAACTTTAGAAATTTTTAATACTAAAGATGCTAAAGATTGGAATGAACAACCAATGGTTTCTCTTGATCACAAAGAAACAGAAGCAGTTAAAGTTGATTTATGGGAGTCTTTTGATCGTTCTGTTGGACATCATTTTAATCTTTCAATAGATTTGAATGCTTGTACTGGTTGTGGAGCTTGTGTTATTGCTTGTCATGCAGAAAATAATGTGCCGGTTGTAGGAAAATCTGAAGTAAGAAGAAGTCGTGATATGCACTGGTTGCGTATTGACAGATATTACTCTTCAGAAGATACTTTTGCTGGTGACAATGAGAAAAAAGAAAATTTCAAAGGATTATTTGGTGATAAAGGATCATTAGGAGGTTTTGGTCAGATGGAACAAGCTGCAGAAAACCCTCAAGTTGCCTTTCAACCAGTAATGTGTCAACATTGTAATCACGCACCTTGCGAAACAGTTTGTCCAGTTGCTGCAACTTCACATTCTCGTCAAGGGCAAAATCACATGGCTTACAACAGATGTGTTGGTACTCGTTACTGTGCAAATAACTGTCCTTATAAAGTTCGTCGTTTTAACTGGTTTTTATATAATAAAAATTCTGAATTTGATTATCATATGAATGATGATTTAGGAAGAATGGTATTGAATCCAGATGTAAATGTTCGTTCACGTGGGGTAATGGAAAAATGTTCAATGTGTATACAAATGACACAAGCTACAATTTTAGACGCAAAACGTGATGGAAGAGCTATAAAAGATGGTGAATTTCAAACAGCATGTTCAAATGCTTGTTCTTCTGGAGCAATGATTTTTGGAGATATAAATGACAAAGAGAGTAAAGTAGCTACATTGGTTGAAGATGATAGAATGTATCATTTATTAGAACATGTTGGTACAAAACCAAACGTTATTTACCACGTTAAAGTAAGAAATACCTAGTACAAAAAATAATTAATAAGAAACAATATAAAGGATTATGTCGTCTCACTACGAAGCACCCATTAGAAAACCTTTAGTTATAGGTGATAAATCATATCACGATGTAACAGTAGATGTAGCGGCACCAGTTGAAGGTAAAGCCAACAAACATTGGTGGATTGTGTTTTCAATTGCATTAGCTGCTTTTCTTTGGGGAGTTAGTTGCATTATTTACACAGTCTCAACGGGTATCGGAACTTGGGGATTAAATAAAACAGTTGGTTGGGCTTGGGATATCACGAACTTCGTTTGGTGGGTTGGTATTGGTCACGCTGGAACACTTATTTCTGC
>JAYTNO010000263.1:0-16563 GCA_043748275.1 Flavobacterium sp.
AAACTGATCATCTTTTAAATCATCTATAAACAAAATGCTTTCACCAGTTGATTTCATTTCTGGTCCTAATGCTTTGTTTACATTTGGGAATTTACTAAAAGAAAATACGGGTTGTTTGATGGCAAACCCTTTCAATTGTGGGTTAAAAGTAAAATCGGTTACTTTATTTACGCCAAGCATTACTTTAGTAGCATAATTCACATAGGGTTCACCATACGCTTTTGCAATAAAAGGAACTGTTCTCGAAGCACGAGGATTGGCTTCTATGATATAAACAATATCATCTTTTATGGCAAATTGAATATTTATCAAGCCAACAGTTCTTAGCGCCAAGGCAATTTTCTTAGTATGATCTTTTATTTGTTGCATTACAAATTCTCCTAAATTAAAAGGAGGTAACGTTGCATTAGAATCTCCAGAATGTATTCCGCAAGGTTCAATATGTTCCATAATCCCAATGATATAAACATTTTCACCATCACAAATAGCATCTGCTTCTGCTTCTATAGCACCATCAAGGTAATGATCGAGCAATAATTTATTACCTGGAATAGATTTTAATAAATCGATAACGTGTTCTTCAAGTTCCTGTTTGTTAATGACAATTTTCATTCCTTGACCACCCAAAACATAAGATGGTCTTACTAATAACGGAAAATCTAAAACATCTGCCAATGCAATTGCTTGGTCTGCATTTTCTGCAATACCAAATTGAGGAAATGGAATTTTTAGTTCAGTCAATAATTCAGAAAAACGACCTCTATCTTCTGCCAAATCTAGTGCGTCAAAAGAAGTTCCTAGAATTTTTATGCCGTATTTTGAAAGTTTTTCGGCTAGTTTCAAAGCAGTTTGTCCGCCTAATTGTACTATGACACCTTCGGGTTTTTCGTGTCGAATAATATCATATATGTGTTCCCAAAATACAGGTTCGAAATATAATTTATCTGCAATATCAAAATCGGTAGAAACCGTTTCAGGATTACAGTTTATCATGATTGTTTCATAACCACATTCTTTTGCAGCCAAAACACCATGAACACATGAATAATCAAATTCTATTCCTTGTCCAATTCTGTTTGGACCTGAACCTAGTACTACAACTTTCTTTTTAGTTGTTACAATACTTTCGTTATGAACATATTTCTCGCCAGATTTTGTTTCAATTTCTGCTTCGAATGTAGAATAATAATAAGGAGTTTGAGCTTTAAATTCTGCCGCACATGTATCAACAAGTTTATATACACGATTGATATTCATATCTTCTCGTAATTTATAAACCTGACTTTCTAAACAACCCAACATATGGGCAATTTGTCTATCTCCATACCCTTTTTGTTTGGCTTCAAGCACCAATTCTTTTGGTAAAGAATCGATTTTATATTTCGTGATTTCTTTTTCGAGTAAATATAATTCTTCATATTGTTTTAGAAACCACATATCAATTTTTGTGATTTCGTGAATGCGACTCAAAGGAATTCCCATTTGAATGGCATCATAAATTACAAAAACTCTATCCCAACTGGCAAACGTTAGTTTCTCGATAATCTGCTCATAGTTTTTATAACCTTTTCCGTCAGCACCCAAACCATTACGCTTAATTTCTAATGACTGCGTGGCTTTGTGCAAAGCTTCTTGAAACGAACGACCAATTCCCATAACTTCACCAACAGATTTCATTTGAAGTCCCAAAGTTCTGTCTGCACCTTCAAATTTATCAAAGTTCCAACGTGGTATTTTTACAATAACATAATCTAAAGTCGGCTCGAATAATGCTGAGGTTGATTTTGTAATTTGATTTTGTAATTCGTCTAAATGATAACCTAAAGCAAGTTTAGAAGCAATTTTTGCGATAGGATAACCAGTAGCTTTTGATGCCAAAGCTGATGAACGTGAAACTCTAGGATTGATTTCTATGGCAACAATATCTTCTTTTTCGTCTGGAGAAACAGCAAATTGTACATTGCAACCTCCAGCAAAATTCCCAATAGAACGCATCATTAAAATAGCATAATCACGCATTCTCTGAAAAGTAGTATCAGATAATGTCATTGCAGGAGCAACTGTAATAGAATCTCCAGTGTGAATCCCCATAGGATCCATATTTTCAATAGAACAAATAATTACAACATTGTCGTTTTTGTCACGCAAAAGTTCTAACTCATATTCTTTCCAACCCATTAAAGCTTTATCAATAAGCACTTCGTGAATTGGTGACATTTCTAAACCATAGGTTAGTTTTTCGGCAAATTCTTCTTTTTTATAAACAATTGCAGCTCCAGTTCCTCCAAGAGTAAAAGAAGGTCGAATAACCAAAGGAAAACCAAATTCTTGAGCGATTTCTTTACCGCGAAGAAATGATGTGCATATCTCAGCTGGTGCAGAAGGCACATTGATTTTTTTTAATAATTGTTTAAATTGTTCTCTATCTTCGGTAATATTGATAGCATTGATGTCTACACCAATTAATTTGACATTAAAATCTGCCCAAATTCCTTTTTCATCGGCTTCAAGACATAAATTTAAGGCAGTTTGTCCTCCCATTGTAGGCAACACAGCATCAATTTGAGGATGTTCTTTTAGAATTTTAATAATTGACTTGGTTGTTAATGGCAATAAATATACATAATCAGCCATTGAAGGATCAGTCATTATTGTTGCAGGATTGGAGTTAATAAGGATTACTTCAATTCCTTCCTCGCGAATAGAACGTGCAGCTTGTGAACCAGCATAATCAAATTCGCAAGCTTGCCCAATAACAATTGGACCAGAACCAATAATTAAAACCGATTTTATAGAGTTGTCTTTTGGCATTGTAGTTAGAATTTAGACTTTTTAGAAAATAAATTTCTTAGAGTTGTATGTTTAAAGTTGTATTATGTTGTTGTTTGTTCAAAGGTAATCGGTTTGAATTAAAAAGTAATTTTTGAAATTTTAAACTTATTAATTTTTATAAACAGATATAAAAAAAGGCGTTACTAATAAAAGTAACGCCTTGTATTTTGATTATTGCTAATCATTATTTTTTGTGTCTTGGTTCACAAGAAACAGTCAATTTATGTCTTCCTTTTGCTCTACGACGGGCAAGCACCTTTCTTCCATTTGCAGAAGCCATTCTGTCCATAAATCCGTGCTTATTTCTTCTTTTTCTTTTCGATGGTTGAAATGTTCTTTTGCTCATTGCTTTATATCTTTAAAAATCTCTATTAAAATCTTGATTATGGTTGTTTTTTAAACCGAGTGCAAATATACAAACTCTTTTTTTTCTGGCAAGTAGTTTTATAAAAATATTTTAAAATCCTTTTACTATCTTTGCAAACTTATAAAAACTTACATTATGTTTCATAGAAATATTAAATTGATTTTGGCTGGACTTATTATAGTTACAGGGATTTGGCAAATGACAGAAGGAAATATTGGCAATGGAATTTTCCTTGTTTTAATGTCTGCAATACCAATTTTTCTTTATTTTAAGAACGAATTTATCTTACTTGCTTTCTTAAAATTAAGAAAACAGGACTTTCCAGGTGCTCAAAAATGGCTGGCATACATCAAAAATCCAGATACAGCATTAGTGCAAAAGCAACAAGGGTATTTTAATTATTTGCACGGAATCATGTTGTCGCAAACCAATTTACTTCAAGCTGAAAAATATTTTAAAAAAGCTATTGAACTTGGTTTGAATATGGATATGGATTTGGCTGTTGCAAAATTAAACTTAGCTGGAGTTGCAATGACAAGAAGAAGAAAACTTGAAGCTACCAATTTGTTGAATGAAGCAAAAAAGCTTGATAAACAAAATATGCTAAAAGACCAGATTGTCATGATGAAGGAACAAATGAAAAAGATGTAGTTTTTAAAATACAATACTTATTAACAAATTTTAATTAGTTATTAAAAATATATTGTTGAAAACTTTTTTATTAGCCGAATTTATTGTTAAATTTGGCTAATATTAATCAACAATTCTATTTATATGAGATTAATTTTACTTGTAATTTCTATAGTTTTTGCTGCTCAAAGCACTTATGGTCAAGATAAAGCGTTAAGTTTTACAGATGTTATTAAAACCAATATCAAAAAATACAATACAAAATCTGATATTGAATTTGAAAAAGGAAATATTGAAAAAGGTAATGCATTATTTGATTCCTTGGTTCAAAACAATTTAGTCGGCTCTCGATTTGATGATTATTCATTCAAGTGCATCAATAGTAGAAAGATAAAATTGAGCAAAATCAAAAAGCCTGTTTTTATTATTACTTATGCTTCTTGGTGCGTTATTAATAAAGGAGAAATACCTGCATTAAATAAATTGGCAAGAAAATACCAAAATGATTTTCAGATGATTGTGGTTTTTTGGGATGTTAAAAATGATATGAAAAAAATATCAAGACAATTCAATTCAAATATAAAAGTATGTTATGCAAATGAATCATACAAAAATGATGAAGCTGTTGTTGCTACTTTAAAACATACTTTAGGATTTCCTACGTCTTACTTTTTAGATAATGATTTAAAAGTAGTTGATATCAAAAGAGGTGGTGTTTCTATTCCTGTAAAAACTCCTTTCAAAAAAGCATTAGATTTAAATTATGTAGTTTTTAATGATCGTATTGTTCATTTTCTTCAGAAGAATGAATTAACAAAAGAACAACTAACAATGCAAGAATAAAAAAAAGTGCGTTAAGCACTTTTTTTTATTTTAATATCCGTTTAAAGGAATTTCTATTTCGTATTTCTTTTTAGATGCATTCATCAATTTTTTGTCTCGCAACCAAGGATTGTGAATTTTTAGAATTTTATAATTAATACCTTGAGTTTTTGCAAAAGCAGCCAAATCATTAATTGTACTATCAACAACAATCTTTTTTGATGGTAGATTAACATATAACTCATCTAAGTTAACCTTGAAACCAAATTTTTCAGGATTTCTCATAATCTCTTTCAATGCTAAAATTCTAAAAACATAACGTGAGGTTTCATCATTTAATAACAAATCATAATAGTTTGAAACTTTTTGTATTTCTATTTGTTTGTTAACACCATTCATACCACTGTTATACGATGCTGCAGCGAGTGTCCAAGAACCAAATTTTTCTTTTGCATTGATTAGGTATTGGCAAGCAGCTTCGGTAGCTTTTTCAAGATGGTAACGTTCATCTACAATGTCATTAACTTCCATGCCACTTTCTCTTGCCGTTTCTGGCATAAATTGCCAAACACCTTTTGCTCCAGCTGGTGAAACAGCATTCATTAATGAACTTTCTATCACAGCAAGATATTTAAAATCGTCTGGTATATTATTTTTTTTCAAAATAGGTTCAATGATTGGAAAAGCACGATTTGCTCTTTTAATAATTAATAGGGTAGAAGCATCAAGGTTGGCATTTACAAGTAATTCTCTATCAAGTCTTTCTCTTACATCAGAAATTTGCAAAGGTGTTTCTTCTCCAGCAAAATCAATACTTGTAGGAAAAAATTGAGAGGTTCCTTCGTGAGTAATTTTGTTTTTATTTTCGGTAGAAGTACTATAGATAAATGCTCCGCTTAGTAAAGCGATTGAAGCAATTAGAGTTGTTTTTTTTATCCAGTTCATTTTCATTTCAATTTTAATAAGTTGTAAAAATACAAAAATCAGTCCATTTTATTGGATTTCATCAAGAATAATTTTTGGCAGGTTTTCATTCATCCATCGATATTTACTCAAAATCATAATATGAGTTCCGCCTTCTACAATGATACAGTTTTTAATATTTTTTATCGGAAAAACTTCATCTTCATCACCGTGAATTTGAATAACGTTTTTGTCAGCTTTAGTTCGATTCCATAAAATCATTTGTTCAATTGCCCATTCTAGATAGGCTTTATCTCGCATAGATAAGTATTTTTCATACAATTTTAATCGTTGCTGAATTATTTTTCCAAACGAAAATTTATTTAAAATTTCTATGTTTTGTAATAATGATGTAGGTACTAATTTATAGAATTTAGTAGATTTTGCTATTTTCATTCGTAAAGGAACTTCAAGATTGGTTTTGACACTTGAAATAATTATTAATTTTCTCAAATTCAAATATTTGGCCATTTCTTGTACTAAAACGCCTCCAAACGAAACTCCAATCAAAACAGCATGGTCTTCTTTAACATAAGTTGCCATTCTTTTGGCATAGTTGGTTAAAGTTTCATTTTTAACAGGAATTTCCCAATCTAACAAATGAATTTCAAAAGTAGATTCGGGAAGTTTAATTCTATTGAATATTGCAGAACTTGCTGCTAAACCAGGCATAAAATAAACTGCAATTTTTTTCATTATAATGAAATGATGTTATGTTAGTTTTTGATATAATTATTTTAAGAATCGCAATAAAATTACTTTATTCTTTTGATGACATTTAGATGTCGTTCTAAAATTAACACTAATTTATTATTCAAAAAAATAAGAACAGCAATCCTTGATTTCCAGTACATAAATGATTAACTTTGCACTCTGATTTACAAATGAAGAAATTGTTATTATCTAATTGCAAATCAAGCTAAAAAAGTCACTTTAAATATAATTTTGGTAGAATTACTAATGAAAATGAACTAACTATGGAATCAACAATCGCTATCGAAATCAAAGACAACACTTTTGCAAGACAATTTGAAACTATTGTAGAAGAAGGTTTAATTTCTGTTGAATATTCTTTTCAAGAAAAGAAAATATTTCTTACAAAAATAAACACACCTGATACTTTTTCTGATGAAGAATTTATCAATGATTTGCTAAAAACTATTATGGCAATTGCTTACGAGCGAAAACTGAAAGTGGTGCCAATTCTTCCTAAAATTGCACTTTTCTTCAGAAAAAATACTATTTACAGAGATTTATTGCCTCCAGGAATAAAAATATAAATTTATGATTAAATACATAGTAGCTATATTATTATTTTTTACTTTACAATCAAATGCACAAATTGGACCTCCAGGATGTAAAGTTTTTTATGTAATTGATACTGATAATGATGGGTATACTGTATTTGATATTAATTTTTATTTGAATGATTTTAGAATTAAAGCATTCACAGAACAGAATTTTGATTTATCAGGGTATTTATTACAACTTTACCCTTCAGAAACAGATCTAAATAATGACACTAATGAAATTACAGCAACTTATACAAATACAGTAATATATAGTCAATATTGTTTCCTAAAACTTACTTATTTAGGATCGGGAATTGAATACAATCAACAAGATTTGTTGTATAATTTTTCTTGTCATATTATTAAAGCTGTACCTTATAACGGAGATGAAGATAATGATGGTGTTTTAAATAATTTGGAAGATTTAAACGGAAATGGAATTTTAATTGAAGAAGATTCAGATAATGATAGAATATCAAATGCATTAGATACTGATGATGATGGAGATTCTATTTTAACCATTAATGAAGATTATAATCACAATGGCAACTATTTTGATGATGATACCAATAACAATCAAATTCCTGATTTTTTAGATGCAAACGCAGCATTATCAGTTGCGAAAAATACACTTTCAGTTTTTACTATTTTGCCAAATCCAGCATCAACTTTCATTTCGATAAATTTTGAAAATGATTTTGATAGTAATTATGAAATTGCAATTTATGATGCTACAGGAAAATTAGTTTTTGAAAAACAAAAGGCATCAAAAACAATTAACATTTCAAATTTAACTATAGGGTTATATTTAGTAAAAATAAATTCCGAAAATACTACAGCAACCCAAAAATTGATTGTAAAATAGAGAAACTATTAAACCAATACGTTTAAGAAGTTCATTCTCATACTACCATCTTCATCAATTTTTGTCAAATTGATTTCATGTAATGTGTTTACTAATTCTGGATTCCAAGGTGTTTTTACTTTGACATAATTTTCGGTAAAACCGTGAATATATCCTTCCTTGTTTTCGTTTTCAAACAAAACAGTTCTGTTAGAACCTAATTGACTTTCATAAAAAGCTCTACGTTTTTTTACTGAAAGTCCACGAAGCATTTTGCTTCTTTTTGCTCTAATATTTGCAGGAACAACATCTGTCATTACTGCGGCTTCAGTATTATCTCGTTCAGAATAGGTAAAAACGTGTAGATATGAAATATCTAAATCATTCAAAAAATGATAGGTTTCAAGAAAATGTTCGTCAGTTTCGCCAGGAAAACCAACTATAACATCTACGCCAATACAAGCGTGTGGCATTACTTCTCTTATTTTAGAAACTCTTTCAGTATATACTTCGCGAAGATAACGACGCTTCATTTTCTTTAAAATGTCATTGCTGCCAGATTGTAACGGAATATGAAAATGAGGCACAAAAGTGCGACTTTTAGATACAAATTCTATCGTTTCGTTTTTGAGTAAATTGGGTTCAATAGACGAAATTCGCAAACGTTCAATTCCTTCGACTTCATCTAATGCTTTGACTAAATCTAGAAAAGTATGTTCGTGTTTTTTGTTTCCAAATTCACCTTTGCCATAATCTCCAATATTTACACCAGTTAAGACAATTTCTTTAATGTTTTGTTCGGAAATTTCTTTGGCATTTTTTAAAACATTTTCTAAAGCATCACTTCTAGAAATTCCTCTAGCTAACGGAATTGTACAATAGGTACATTTATAATCGCAACCATCTTGAACCTTAAGAAATGCTCGTGTTCTATCACCAATAGAATAACTGCCTACATAAAAATCAGCTTCAGCAATTTCGCAAGAATGCACTTCGCCAAAATCATTTTTAGATAAGTCGTTGAGGTAATCTGTAATTTTGAATTTTTCTGTAGCGCCCAAAACCAGATCAACACCATCAACTGCAGCAAGTTCTTCGGGTTTTAATTGAGCATAACAACCAACAGCAGCTACAAAAGCATTCTCATTGAGTTTCATTGCTTTTTTTACAACTTGTTTAAATTGTTTGTCAGCATTTTCGGTAACAGAGCAAGTGTTGATGACATAAATATCGGCAACATCTTCAAAATCAACTCGGTCAAAACCTTCGTCTTGAAAATTACGTGCTATTGTAGAAGTTTCTGAGAAATTGAGTTTGCATCCTAAAGTGTAGAAGGCAACTTTCTTTTTATGTTCCATAAGTTTGCTCAATTAATGAAATCGTTGTCAAAAAATTGAGTGTGCAAATTTAAGAACAATATTTTAATTAATGCAATGGTCTAAAAGTAAAAAACCGCAAATACACTTTTTAACTTTGTGAATTTGCGGTGAAATTTTAAAAATAGTATTATTTATTCTTTTCTATATTTTTTAGTTTCTTCAAAAACATGTTCTAAAATCGCTTCGTCTTGAGCAGTAAATTCAACGTGTCTTCTACTCATTACCACACGTGCCACTTCAAAAGCTTTTTTGGTTAGATAGGTTACAAATCCTGAAGCTCCACCCCAAGAAAAACTAGGAACAAAATTTCTAGGAAAACCTGAGCCATAAATATTTGCATTTACCCCAACAACAGTTCCTGTATTAAACATAGTATTGATGCCACATTTACTATGATCTCCCATCATTAAACCGCAGAATTGCAAACCTGTTTTGGCAAAATTTTCAGTTTCATAACTCCAAAGTTTTACTTCTTCATAGTTGTTTTTTAGATTCGAATTGTTGCTGTCGGCGCCAATATTACACCATTCGCCAAGTACAGAATTACCTAAAAATCCGTCATGACCTTTGTTGGAATACCCAAAAAGTACGGAGTTATTTACTTCGCCACCAATTCTGCAATGCGGTCCAACTGTAGTAGCGCCATATACTTTAGTAGCCAGTTTTACCTGTGCTTCTTCGCATAAAGCAAACGGTCCACGAATTACAGAGCCTTCCATAATTTCAGCATTTTTACCAATATATATTGGTCCTGTCGAAGCGTTTAGTGTTACAAATTCAAGTTTTGCTCCTTCTTCAATAAAGATATTTTCGGGAGCAATAACATTGACACTTTTTGGAATAGGTTGTGATTTTCTATCGTCGGTCAATAATTCAAAATCTTCACGAATAGCAGCATCATTTTTGGCAAAAATATCCCAAGTATGTTCAACTGTAATACATTCGTCATTAAACTCTATGATTTCATAGGTATCAAAATCAATTTCTTCTTGAGTATCTTTAGAATAAAAAGCGATAACTTCATCACCTTTGAAAATGGCTTGATTAGCTTCTAAATTCGAAACCATTTCAGATAAAATTTCATTTGGCAAAAAAGAAGCATTTATCATAATGTTCTCTTCCATTTCTACCATTGGATATTTTTCAGACAAATAATCTTCGGTCAATGTTGTTGTAGTTGTTCCTAAATATTTTTCCCATTTTTCTCTAATGGTAAGAATTCCTATTCGGATATCTGCTACAGGACGAGTAAAAGTAAAAGGCAAAAGTGCATTGCGAACAGTTCCGTCAAAAAGTATATAGTTCATTTTGGTTTTGAATTATAAGTTGTGAGTTCAAAGTTACAAAGTTTTGCTGTAGATAAAAATAAAAAAACCTTCCGAAGGGAAGGTTTTAATAAAATTTTGAACGATATAATAATTATTTAGCGTGTTTCGCGTATTTTGTTTTAAATTTATCAATACGTCCTGCAGTATCAATAAGTTTTGATTTACCTGTGTAAAAAGGGTGAGAAGTTCTAGAAATCTCCATTTTCACAACTGGATATTCAACTCCTTCGTGTATGATAGTTTCTTTTGTATCTGCTGTAGATTTAGTAATAAATACATCTTCGTTTGACATGTCTTTGAATGCTACTAATCTGTAATTTTCTGGGTGAATTCCTTTTTTCATTGTAAATTTTATTTTTCTTTTTGATTATAATTTGTTTTGATGCTTTCCATTTGCGAAAGGTATCAACTCATTATAATTTTTTTACTTATTTATTTTGAGTCTGCAAATTTACAATTATTTTTAAATAATCAAACCTTTATTTGATTTTTTTGTTTCAATATCCAATCGTAATTATTTCATACATCTATTTGGATTTGTTATATTTGTAAATTAATTAAAAAATCAATTTTTATTTATGGAAGATTTAAGAAAGAATGCGATAAATTACGGAATGTATTTAGGTCTTATTTTAATTGCTTTTAATACAATTATCTATGCTGTAGACATCAATTTATTTACCAATATGTGGGTTGGGATTCTGTCAATGATTATTATGGTTTCAGTTGCTGTTTTTACAACAGTTAAACATAAAAATAAGTTGGGTGGTTTTTTATCTTTTAAAGAAGCATTTAGTAGTTTTATTATTACTGTAATAGTTGGATCGTTGATTTCTGTTATTTATACAATTGTACTTTTTAATTTTATTGATCCTGAAGCTAAAACAATTTTGACAGAAAATCTAATAAAATATACTACGGGTTTAATGGAAAAATTTGGTGCAAAACCTGCAGACATCAATGAAGCTGTAAAAGAAATGAGTAAAACAGATTCATATGGAATTTATGGACAACTAAAAGGATATGTTTCTTCTATTGTTATTTATAGTATTATTGGACTTATTACTGCATTAATAATCAAAAGAGATCATCCTCAAAGCCTTTAATTTTAATGAATTTATCTATCGTAATTCCGCTTCTCAATGAAGAAGAATCGTTGCAGGAACTCCAAAATTGGATTGTTGAGGTAATGAAAACTAATAATTATTCCTACGAAGTGATCTTTATTGATGATGGAAGTACGGATAAGTCTTGGGAAATTATTGAGCAATTGTCTAATGAGAATAAAAATATAAAAGGCATTCGTTTCTTTAAAAATTTTGGAAAATCGCAAGCCTTACATGCGGGTTTTGCCAAAGCACAAGGTGATGTTATTATTACTATGGATGCCGATTTGCAAGATAATCCAGAAGAAATTCCAGAATTATATGATATGATAATCAATCAGAATTATGATTTGGTTTCTGGTTGGAAGAAAAAAAGATATGACTCAGTTGTTACCAAAAACTTGCCTTCAAAATTATTTAATTGGGCAGCAAGAAAAACATCAGGAGTTGAATTGAATGACTTTAATTGCGGATTAAAAGCCTACAAGAATTCAGTTGTAAAAAATATAGAAGTTTCGGGCGAAATGCATCGTTATATTCCTGTTTTGGCAAAAAATGCTGGCTTTAATAAAATAGGAGAAAAAATCGTCAAACATCAAGCTCGAAAATATGGTGAAACAAAATTTGGGATGGAACGATTCATCAACGGATTTCTTGATTTAATTACGATTTGGTTTCTTTCAAGATTTGGCAAACGACCAATGCATTTGTTTGGAGCACTAGGAGTAATTATGTTTATTGTAGGATTTATTTCGGCAGGATTTATTATTACATTAAAATTAATAAAATTGTATTCGGGTTTTGAAACAATATTAGTTACAAATAATCCTTTGTTTTATATTTCATTAACAACCATGATAATTGGAACACAATTGTTTTTGGCGGGATTTTTAGGAGAAATTATATTACGAACCAAAAACAATGAAGAACGCTATAAAATTTTAACAGTTATTGATTAAACCCATATACTGATTACGATTTACATAATAAACTAATTATCATAACTTTTTAAATATAGAATTAAGATTCAAAAACACATAACTGTATTAATTGAATCTATTAAAACTTTAAAATAATGGACATACCACAAAACATCTTAAAGACAGTAAATGAATGGTTAACACCAACTTTTGACAGCAAAACACAAGAAGAAATCAAAGAAATGATGGCTTCTTCTCCAAAAAATCTTGAAGAAAGTTTTTATAAAAATCTTGAATTTGGAACAGGAGGAATGCGAGGCGTAATGGGAGTTGGAACCAACAGAATCAACAAATATACTTTAGGGAAAAACACGCAAGGAATTTCTAATTATATGCATCAAGTTTTTCCAAATACAGCTTTGAAAGTTGTTATTGCCTATGATTGTCGTCATAATAGTAACACATTAGCAAAAGTTGTTGCCGATGTTTTTTCTGCAAATGGAATACATGTATATTTATTTTCAGATTTAAGACCAACTCCAGAATTGAGTTTTGCACTCAAATATTTAGGTTGTCAAGCAGGAATAGTTTTGACAGCATCACATAATCCGCCAGAATACAACGGATATAAAGTATATTGGCAAGATGGCGGACAATTAGTACCACCACAAGATGCTGAAATTATCAACTTAATCGAGGCTTTGAAATATAATGAAATAAAATTTCAGGCTAATGAAAGTTTAATTCAATATATAGATTCAGAAATTGATGATGCTTTTGTAAAATCAACTATCGAAAATGCAAGTTTTAATACACCTGCTGAAGCAAAAAGCAATTTGAATATTGTTTTTACTTCTTTACACGGAACTTCTATAAAATCAATTCCGCAAACATTGTCCAATGCGGGTTATACCCAAGTAAATATTGTTCCAGAACAAGCAGAACCTAACGGTGATTTCCCTACAGTAAAATCACCAAATCCAGAAGAGCCAGAAGCGTTAACAATTGCTTTGGCATTGGCAGATAAACTGAATGCAGATATTGTTGTAGGAACAGATCCAGATTGCGATAGATTGGGTGTTGCAGTTCGAAATAATGAAGGGAAAATGACTTTATTAAACGGAAATCAAACGATGGTTTTGATGACTGCTTTCCTTTTAGAACAATGGAAAAAAGCTGGAAAAATAAATGGGAAACAATTTATAGGTTCTACAATTGTTTCCACACCAATGATGATGGAATTAGCTTCGTCTTATGGAGTTGAGTGCAAAGTTGGATTGACAGGTTTCAAATGGATTGCCAAAATGATTAAAGATTTCCCAGAACTGGAATTTATTGGAGGAGGAGAAGAGAGTTTTGGGTTTATGGTTGGAGATGCTGTTCGTGATAAAGATGCAGTTGCTGCAACTTTGTTGATTTGTGAAATTGCCGCTCAAGCCAAAGCAAATGGAAGTTCCGTTTATAAAGAACTTTTAAATCTTTATGTAGATTTTGGTTTTTATAAAGAATATCTTGTTTCAATGACCAAAAAAGGAATTGAAGGGTTGGCAGAAATCAATCAGATGATGGTGGAAATGAGAGACAATCCAGTAAAAGATATCAATGGTCAACGAGTGATAATGCTTGAGGATTATAAAAATTCGACTGCAAAAAACATTTTAACAGGAGAAGTTGAATCTATGAATATTCCAAAATCTGATGTATTGATTTATTATACCGAAGATGGATCTAAAATTGCTGCTCGTCCAAGTGGAACTGAACCTAAAATTAAGTTTTATGTAAGTGTAAATACATATTTAGATGCTGTTGAAAATGCTCCAAGTGTTGAGGCAAAACTAGATGCAACGATACAGAATATTCTGAAAGATTTAAAAATCATTTAATGAATAATTACAAAAAAATATTTCCTTACATAACACCTTACAAAAAAAATGCAGTTTTAAATATTGTATTTAATATTTTATACGCTTTATTTAGTTCGTTATCAATGGTTTCGTTAATGCCAATGCTAAACATATTGTTTGGTAAAGAGCAAGAGAAACTTTATGTAAAACCAGTATTGAATTCAGTATCAGATTTAGGAAATTATTTAAAAGATTCATTAACCTATTACGCAACCAAATTTGCCGGAGAAGACCAAACACAAGCTTTGCTTTTTGTAATTATTCTGATTATTTCGTTGTTTTTATTAAAAAATATCTTCAACTATTTAGCACTTTTTAATATCACAATTCTTAGAAATGGAGTTTTAAAAGATTTGCGAAATGTATTGTTTAAAAAAATTATAGAACTCCCAATTTCATATTATTCTGAGAAACGAAAAGGTGATGTTATGGCAAGAATGCTAGGTGATGTTGCTGAAGTTCAAACCTCGTTTTTCTCTATATTCGAGTTAGTAATACGTGAGCCATTGACGATTGTTTTTACTATAATAACGATGTTTTATATTAGTGTAAAACTGACTTTGTTTGTATTTATTTTTATCCCAGTTTCTGGTTTTATTATTTCTAGAATAGGAAAATCATTAAAATCTAAATCAGAAAGAGCGCAACAAGAATCAGGTTTTTTTGTATCCATTCTTGAAGAAACTTTGGGAGGATTAAAAGTGGTAAAAAGTTATAATGCTGAACCCAATTTTATAGCCAAATTCAATGATTCGGTCAATCGTTTATTGAAATTGTCTAATAGTATTGGAAACAAAAATAATTTGGCATCACCATTGAGTGAATTTCTAGGAATTGTCACCATCGCAATACTTTTATGGTATGGTGGCCATATGGTTTTGATTGAAAAATCATTAGAAGGTGCTGCATTTATTACTTATATGGCATTGGCATACAATATTTTGACACCAGCAAAAGCTATTTCAAAAGCATCTTATCAGGTTAAAAGCGGATTGGCTGCTGCTGATCGTGTTTTTACAATTTTAGAACAAGAAAATACTATTACGAGTAAAGAAAATGCTGTTTCTAAAACTACCTTTAATGATAAAATTGCAATAACAAACATCAACTTTAGATATGAAGAGGAGAATGTTTTAAAAGATTTTACACTATCGGTTCCAAAAGGGAAAACGGTTGCTCTAGTAGGTCAATCAGGTTCTGGGAAAAGTACTATTGCCAATTTGTTGACACGTTTTTATGATGTTCAGGAAGGAACAATTCAAATTGATGGTGTTGATATAAAAGATATGAATTTGCAATCACTTCGTGGTTTGATGGGATTGGTTACTCAAGACAGTATTTTGTTTAATGATACTATCAAAAATAATATTTTATTAGGTAAAGAATCAGCTACTGATGCCGAAATTATTGATGCATTGAAAATTGCAAATGCCTATGAATTTGTCAAAGATTTACCAAATGGCATTGAAACAAATATCGGAGATTCGGGAAACAAACTTTCTGGAGGACAAAAACAACGTCTTTCTATTGCTCGTGCTGTTTTGAAAAACCCTCCAATAATGATTCTTGACGAAGCTACATCTGCATTAGATACAGAAAGTGAAAAACTGGTTCAAGTGGCATTAGAAAATATGATGCAAAATAGAACCTCGATTGTTATTGCACACCGATTGTCGACCATTCAAAAAGCAGATATGATTGTAGTTATGCAAAAAGGGAAAATCGTTGAGCAAGGCACACACGAACAACTTATTGCAATGAACGGAATGTATAATAAATTGGTTACCATGCAATCTTTAGAGTAAATTGAAATGTATATCAACAACCCAAATATTAAGCTTCCTTCAGATCCGGATACTATTGTTTGGAAATACTTAGACTTGTCAAAATTTGTTGATTTGTTGTTATACAAGAAAATTTTTATGTCGCGATCTGATAAGTTTGAAGATCAATATGAAGGTACTTTTAGTGAACCCACTTTTGAAGAAATCAAGAAATTAGCTATTAATAATCCAGACTTTTTAGATTATTATAAAACCCATCGCAAGAATGTTGTGATTAGTAGTTGGCATATCAATGAATATGAGTCGTTTGCTATGTGGCAAATATTCACTCAAAAAAGTGAAGGTTTGGCCATTCAGTCGACTTTAAGAAGAATTCAGGATGCGCTATCTCC
>JAYTNO010000264.1:0-2462 GCA_043748275.1 Flavobacterium sp.
GATGAAAATCCAGAACGTACTGGTTTTGCGCACTTTTTTGAACATTTATTGTTTGAAGGAACAAAAAACATTAAGCGTGGAGAATGGATGAAAATCGTAACGTCAAATGGTGGTGTCAATAACGCTAATACTTCTGATGATAGAACCTATTATTATGAAGTTTTTCCTTCTAATAATCTTGAATTGGGTTTGTGGATGGAATCCGAAAGAATGATGCATCCCGTTATCAATCAAATTGGGGTTGATACTCAAAACGAAGTCGTAAAAGAAGAAAAAAGATTGCGTATGGACAACCAACCTTATGGAAGTGTTATTCGCGAAGTAAAGAAAAGTATGTTTGTCAATCATCCTTATCGATGGGAAACCATTGGTTCTATGGAACATCTGGATGCAGCTAAATTAGAAGAGTTTCAAGATTTTAATAAAAAATTCTATATTCCAAATAATGCTGTGCTTGTTGTTGCTGGAAATTTTGAATCTAAACAAGCAAAAAAATGGATAAAAAAATATTTTGAACCTATCAAAAAAGGAACACCTGTTGTCAAAAAATCTTTTCCAGAAACCCCAATAACAAATCCAATAAAAGCAGAATACGAAGACCCGAATATTCAAATACCTGCAGTGGTTTTGGCATACAGAACACCATCTATGAAAACGCGTGATGCTAGAATTCTTGAAATGATTTCTACTTTATTAAGCGGTGGAAAAAGCTCAAGATTGTACAAAAAAATTGTTGATGATAAGAAAATGGCTCTTCAAATTGGTGCTTTTGGTAGCAATCAAGAAGATTATGGATTGTATATTGTTTACGGACTTCCGCTAGGACAAAACACAACCGAAAGTATCGTGACAGAAATAGATGAAGAGATTTTGAAATTGCAAACCGAATTGATTTCTGAAAAAGAATTGCAAAAACTACAAAATAATATCGAGAATGAATATGTAAACAACAATTCAAATATTGAAGGAATTGCAGAAAGCTTAGCAAGCTATTATTTACTTTATGGTGATGTAAACCTTGTTAATACAGATATTGATTCATATAGAACAATTACTCCTGAAGAAATTAGAGATGTTGCCAAAAAATATTTGAACACCAACCAACGCTTGTACTTAGATTATGTTCCATCTAAAGATAAATCTCAAAATTAAGCATCTAATAATCATGAAAAAATCAATATACATACTATCCAGTTTGTTTTTAACAATAATTATGCAAGCACAAGACAGACCACAACCAAAATCTGGACCAGCACCAACTATAAACATTGGTAAACCACAAACATTTGAACTTGCTAATGGTCTAAAAGTAATGGTTGTAGAAAACCACAAACTACCAAGAGTTTCTTATAATTTGACCATTGATAACGCACCTTATTCACAAGGAAATAAAAAAGGAGTTGCCGAATTAACAAGTAGTTTAATAGGTAGCGGAACTTTAAAAATGACAAAAGATGCTTTTAATGAAGAAGTAGATTTTCTTGGAGCAGATATAAATTTTACGAGTAGCAGTGCCTACGCAAGCGGTTTGTCTAAATATTCTACACGAATTTTAGAATTGATGGCTGATGGTGCATTAAATTCAATATTTACTCAAGAAGAATTTGATAAAGAAAAAACAAAACTTATAGAAGGTTTAAAATCAGATGAAAAAAGTGTTCCAGCGGTAGCAAGACGTGTTGAAAATGTATTTTCGTATGGAAAAAACCACCCTTTTGGTGAATTTCTCAACGAATCTACTATTAATAATGTGACACTAGAAGATATAAAATCCAATTACAACACTTATTTTGTACCTCAAAACGCCTATTTAATTATCATTGGTGATGTAAAATTTGTGGATGTAAAAAAGCAAGTTGAAAATTTATTTAGTTCATGGGTTAGTGCTTCAGCACCATTATTGACATACAATGAGCCAAAAGACGCGCAATATGCTCAAATAAATTTTGTTGATATGCCCAATGCTGTTCAATCAGAAATTTCGGTAACCAATATCACGAATCTAAAAATGACCGATCCAGATTATTTTGCCACAATTGTTGCAAATCAAGTTTTGGGCGGAGATTTTGATGGATATTTAAATAGCAATTTAAGAGAGAAACACGGTTGGACTTATGGTGCTGGATCTAATGTAAATGGTACAAAATATGTATCCCGTTTTATTGCTTTTACACAAGTAAGAAACGCAGTTACTGATAGCGCAGTAACTGAAATGCTTAAAGAAATAAAACGCATTAGAACTGAAAAAATCAGTGATGAAGTATTAAGCAGAGTAAAAGCTGGATATGTTGGTAAATTTGTAATGCAAATAGAAAAACCACAAACTATTGCTTCATATGCATTGCGAATGAAAACGCAATCTTTGCCTGATGATTTCTATCAAAATTATATCAAAAGTATCAATGCTGTATCTGCCGATGATGTGATGCGAGTGGCAAATAAATATCTTCTTGAAGATAAAT
>JAYTNO010000265.1:0-6702 GCA_043748275.1 Flavobacterium sp.
GGAATTAGACGTATTGAGGCTATAACTGGTGATGCAGTGGCAGATTTTTTTGAATCTCAAGAAAAAATGTTGAGCGAAATAAAAGCAGTATTAAAAAACCCTCAAGACACCATAAAAGCAGTTGTTTCTTTGCAAGAAGAAAATAGTAAACTGACTAAACAATTGGAAAGTTTGATGAAAGAAAAAGTCAAAAATATGACTTCAGAATTAGTACCTCAATTGCAAGAAATAAATGGCGTTCAATTTTTATCCAAGTTAATTGATGTAGATGCAAATACAGCAAAAGAATTGGCTTATGAAATAGGGAATATTGCAAAAAATATTTTTTTGGTTTTGGCAACAGCCGAAGAAGGAAAACCAATGTTAACTTGTTATATTTCAAAAGAATTAGTAGGAAGTAAAAACTTGAATGCAGGAACAGTAGTTCGTGAATTAGGAAAATACATTCAAGGCGGTGGTGGTGGACAGCCATTTTTTGCCACAGCAGGAGGAAAAAATATGGCAGGAATACCCGAAGCATTAGAAAAAGCGATAGAATATTTAAAATAAATTATTTAAGTAAAAGCAACTGTCTGAATTTGAGATTGATTTTTTATTTTACATAAGAACAAAAATTATTTTTAAATACTGTTTTTTTTACTTTAATTTGCTAACAATGAAATTATAAAAAAAATGAAAAAGTTATTATATTTAGTAAGTATTTCGGTATTGTTTTTTACATCTTGTATTCCGAATCCAGAAGAAGATCCAGATCCAGTTGTTAATGTAAACGATATTTTGGTTAAAAAAGTTACAGAAATAGGAACTAATGGAGTTGAATATTCTGAAGAGTTTACTTATTCTGGTAAGAAATTCGCTCAATCTATAGACTCAGATGGTATACGTACCGTTTATACTTATGAGCAAGATCTTATAGTAAAAGAAGAATCTTATGATGGTACAACACTTGTTGAAAAAGCAACTTATGTTTATGACATAAGCAATAATTTGGTTACTTATGTCGATTTAGATTATGTAACAAATACAGGCGAACGATGGGTTTATGTGCATAATTCTAACGGAACAATTTCGTATCAAGAATTCACAGGAGATTTAGACGAGCAAACACAAGCAGATTTAACAGGCACAATTTCGGGAACACAATATATTGAAAACACTATCGATCCGATAACGCAACAAACACAGGTTTTTACTGAAGTTTTCACATATGATACCAAAAATTTTCCTTTTAAAAATGTAACAGGATTAAGTAAAGTATGTTTTGCAGGATCAGATTCTACAACAAATAGTACCAACAATATAATTTCTCAAACCGATCAAATTGATGATGCAACTCCAGAAATTTTATATAATATTGCTTATGTTTATAATACTAATAATTTTCCCGTAACTTCAACTATTACTAGTGGTAATGGTGTAATTAGAAATACCGAAAAATTTATTTATTACTAATATTTTTAAGAATTCTAAAATAAATAGAAACCCAAACGAATCAATTGTTTGGGTTTTATTTTTAAAAAAAGGATATGAATTAAATCTCATTTAATGAATTTTACGACTAAAATACCAATTTCAAAATACCAAAACCCAATAGACTATAATGCTAAAATAGTTTCATTAGGTTCTTGTTTTGCTGAAAACATGGGTCAAAAGTTTCAGTATTTTAAATTTCAAAATATAGTCAATTCTTTTGGGATAATTTTTAATCCCGTTTCTATCGAAAAGTTGATTGAAAGAATAGTAAAGCATCAAGAATTTTCAGAAAATGATATATTCTTTTATAATGAATCTTGGCATTGTTATGAAGTGCATTCAGAATTAAGTAACTCAAATAAAGAAGATTTTCTTCACGAATTGAATGCAATTTTCCAATCTACTAAAAAAGAAATTACAAATGCAACTCATATTTTGATTACATACGGAACTTCCTGGGTATATCGATTAAAATCAAATAATAATATTGTAGCCAATTGTCATAAAGTTCCCCAAAATCAATTTGACAAAGAGATTCTTTCAACAGAAATAATTGAGAAATCTATTCAAAATACTATTCAATTAATTCAATCGATAAATCAAAATTGTAATTTTATAGTAACACTATCACCAGTTCGTCATATTAAAGATGGTTTTGTTGAAAATCAGCTAAGTAAAGCTCATCTTATAACAGCAATTCACAATTCGCAATTCATAATACACCATTCAAATTATTTTCCGAGTTATGAAATAATGATGGACGAACTTAGAGATTATCGATATTATACAGATGATATGTTGCATCCCAATTCGGTTGCCATAGATTATATCTGGGAACGATTTTCAGACAATTATATTTCAGAGTCAGCTATTTCAATAATGAATGAAGTAGAAAACATTCAAAAAAGCCTTACTCATAGGCCATTTAATCAAAATACTCAAGCATATAAAGATTTTGTTTTAAAACTTAAAAACAAAATAGAATTACTTCAAAAGCGATATCCTAATCTCAACTTTTAAAAAATACGTAAATTGTCGTATTGATTCGATTTCATAATAATACCAGATTTGTAAAATAATATTAACAAACAAATCTATACATTATGAAAACTTTTAAAACATTCTCAAAATTAGCATTAATTGTATTTGCAGTAATTATCACATCTTGTAGTAAAGATGATGCACCTGCGCAAAACCAAGTTCCAGCAACAGGTAATTATATAACTGCAAAAGTTGATGGAGCCGATTTTTCTACAACCATTTTTGGAGTTTCAACAGCAAACGGATCAAGATCTGGTTCTGGTGCTTTAACACTAATACAAGTTTTAGGTGCAGATATCAATTCAAATAGTATTGCAATAAATCTTTTAGGAATTACAACTACAGGAACTTATACTCTTGACGGAAATTCAGATTCAGTAATTGCTTATACACCACCTACAGCTGGGGCAGCATACGGAACTGGTGGTTGTGCTGGAGCAACAGGAACAATAACAGTATCATATCTAGACACAGCAAAAATTGAAGGGACATTTTCTTTCACCGGTAAAGATGTAGATAATTGTGCCACAAGTGCTACAAAAACAGTTACAAATGGCTCGTTTAGATGTGTTTTTGTAAACTAATTCAAATAGAATTATTATGAAAACAAAATACATAATTCTGGCATTTGGCTTTTTCTTACTCTTGTTTTCTAACCCAGTTTTTTCACAAAAAAAAGTATTGACAGATGATGAACAAGTTCAAGAAGCTGTAACTCAAGAAATAGATACACTTTTTAAATCAAAAGATTTTTTGAAACAAAAAAATAAAAAATTTGCAGATGCAAAAGGCACTGTAACCATAGATGTTGGAGTGGTTCAAAACGGAAAAGTATCAACTTTTTTTAAAGTTGATGATGATATCAAAAAACCGTCGTTTATCAATTTTATTTCAGACTATATTTTAGAACATAAGTTTTATTTCAAGTTGCAAAAACAGCAACGATATAAAATTCGATATACTGCCATTTTTAATTAAAATTTTAATCTTAAATCTAGGAAAATTAACTACACACTCAAAAATTTAAATCATGAATAAAAAAATATCAATAGTAATGCTTTCCCTTTGTATGATGGGATCATTATCAGCAAATGCACAGTTTGGAAAACTTTTAAATAAAATAAAAGGCAAACCAGATACCGAAAAAAAGGATGATTCAAATGCTGTAAAAGCAGATGACACCTCTACTTCAAATACAGAACAACCTAAAAAGAAAAAACAAAAAAAAGGTGTTTTTGCTTCGGTTTGGGAATCAGAATTTGACAACAAAGCAACTATTCTTGCGGTTACAAATAGTGATGGCTCTTATGTTTTAGGAACAGACGATAATTCTGCAACTGTACTTGATGGAGTTGGAAAAACCATTTGGAGTGGTGATTATAAAAAAATCACCACAAACAAAACCAATAAATGTGAGTTTCAATATATAGTTTGGAAAGATAATGGAGGATATCTATTTTTATTTGATTCAAGAAGTATGGGAACAGATAGAATTGCAGTAATTGATGTAGCAACTGGAAAAGAAATGTGGAATTCAGAAGAATACCAAAATTTACTTTCAAAAGATGCAGCTCAAGGAGAAATAGAAACTGTAAAATATATTTCAGAATTAGATGCTTTTCTAATTTCTCAAAAAGCTTCTGTTATTTTGGTAAAAGCTAAAACAGGTGAGAAAATTTGGGAAACAAATAGATTTAAAGGTGGAGTTGGTAAATATATTTATGACGCAAAACAAAATGAAATTATTATGCTAAATTTCAAACCAACTTCTTTAGGTGCTTTGTTTACAGGTTTTAAGAATCAATTGGTAAAAATCAATGCTACTAATGGAGATGTTGTTTGGGATGCAACTTTTGCTGGAATTGTTGAAAAAGAGTTAATTACAAGAAAATTTATAGTTGATTTATGGATAAAAGACAATAAATTATTTTTGTATCTCAATGGTCTACAGGTTTATAACATAGAAAACGGTCAAAAACTTTGGGAAGCTACATACGAAAATGATATGGAAGGTAGTGGAGGGTTTCTAGGGAATAAAGATCAAAAAATTTATAGAACGCTTGCTGATCCTTTATTTGTTGATAATGCTGTATATATTACAATGTTTGGTGGTCGTGACAGAACAAAATATATTGAAAAACACGATCTAGAATCTGGCAAATTATTATGGGCATCTGAGAAAATTACAGGCGCACTTTGTATGCCAAATATTTATAAAGCTGGAAACAAAATATTGTGTCAAGTTGGTGGGAAAGTTCAAGTTCAAGGACATCGTAATGAAACTGTTATGACTGCAACTGGTGGTATGGCAAAAGTGAGTGTAGCTTTTGTTGAATGGCAATATAAAACTCAAAAAAACAGTGTTCTTGCAATAGATGATACTTCTGGAAAAACATCTTGGAGATCTGAAAAATTTGACAAACGAATTACTGATTTTGTTTTAGATGGAGAAAAAACAGTATTTGTTGGTGATGGTGACGAGTTTTACGGTTATGATATTGCTTCAGAAAACCAATTATTTGATGTAAAACACAATGATGCAAAAGTTGGTAAAGCTATGGATGTTATGGATTTTGAGGATAAAGTAATTGTTCTGTCAGAAAAAGGATTAGCAGCATACAACAAAAAAGATGGTTCACGTGCTTATACAACTGGAAAAATAGGACACGCTAATAATTTTCATCACATAGGAGATAATTATTTCTTACAAAACAACGAAGGCAGCTATAATGTTTTTACTGGAGTTGATTTGACAAACGGAACTGTAAAAGGATATGTAGATTCTAAAGGAAAAGGAGGAAGTCCTTTTTATGGAAACGGTATTGATATTACTACTGATGGTGAATATATTTTTGCTTTCAAAGGTAAAAAAGTAGAAAAAGTAAAAGTAAATAATTGAGGTTATTAGATTTTGTTTTCTAGGCTGTGACTTTGTTGCAGCCTATTTTTTTAAATTATTTTATATTTTATTATTATGAAAAAATACATTTATCTCATTCCCATTTTTATAATTTTTACTACAAATGCCCAACAAATTCAATGGGCATCCAAATTAATAAAATTTTCATCTGATTTAGGCGGAAAACAAAATGGCATTAAACGAATTTTAGGCAAACCAGATGCTTTTCCTCAAGGCGGAAGTAGTGCCAATGCTTGGTCTCCAAAAAACGCACTTGACGGACGAGAAGTTGTTGTAGTAGGATTTGAAAAACCGCAAACCGTTAAGCAAATGGCCGTTTTTGAAAACCTAAACGCAGGTTGTGTAAATAGAATGTTTGTTTCTACTGATGGTGAAAAATTTGAAACCGTTTGGTCAAGAAAACCAGATTATAAAACTCCTAGATACAAAACAACACTAACCACTGATAGAGCATACTATTTTAAAAGAAAAAGACGAAAAGTTCAAGAAGCACCAGATGTTTTCAATCCTGGAATTGAGTATGCTATTCTCGAAAATGCCGTTTCTGGAGTTGTAGCTGTAAAAGTTGAGTTTAGTTTTGCAATACTTCCTGGGCAGAAACAAATTGATGCTATTGGTATTTCAGATTCAGATATTCCGATTGAAGCCAAAATAAATAGTATTCCTGAATTCCAAAATTTATCTAAACCAGAAAGTATAGTTTTAAATGCTATAGAACCTTCAGCACCAATTGTTTCAATTGATGGAAATAAAATATATTTTACCAACAACAGTTCAGAAAAAGAAGAAATTTTTTCTTGTTTTAAAACAAATAATAAATGGAGTACACCAGTTTTAGAATCAGAATTAAGTAAAAACAGTAATTACAATTATTTAGAATTTTCAAACAATGAATTTATACTTCAAGGAGGAATGCCTTATAATAAAGGAACAAACGAAAGTGGTTTTTGTATTTTGAAAATCAATAATGGAAATTTTGAAAATTTAGGACAACTAAAAATTGCAGCATTCAATAATTATGACCAATCAGTTGATGCATCTATGACATCAGATTTGAAAACAATAATTCTAGGTATCGAAACCGATTTTACACAAGGAGGCACTGATTTGTATTTTACCAAAAAAAAAAGATGATGACTCCTATGGATTACTTCAAAATATGGGGAAAAGCATCAATTCGGCAAATGATGAAGCTACACCTCAATTATTGTCAGACAACAAAACAATGTTATTTGCTTCAAATGGATTTAGTGGTTATGGCGATTATG
>JAYTNO010000266.1:0-2447 GCA_043748275.1 Flavobacterium sp.
CGCAAAGATGCCTTTATTTTGTCTGATGATCAGAAAATTGAATTGATTAAAAAAGATGTCGAAAACATCTTACAAACTCTCGGAATGGATTTAACAGATGACAGTATAAAAGGCACTCCAAATAGAGTGGCAAAAATGTTTGTTAAAGAAATTTTTGGTGGTTTAAACCCAAACAAATTACCAAGCTCTTCAACTTTTGATAATAATTATAAGTATGGAGAAATGCTAGTTGAAAAAAACATTACCCTTTACTCCACTTGTGAGCATCACTTATTGCCAATAATTGGTAGAGCTCACGTAGCTTATATTTCTAACGGAAATGTGATTGGACTTTCTAAAATGAATAGAATTGTGGAATATTTTTCTAAAAGACCACAAGTGCAAGAACGATTGACCATGCAAATTGTACAGGAATTGCAAAGAGTTTTGAATACTCAAGATGTGGCTTGTGTGATAGATGCCAAACATTTATGCGTGAATTCTAGAGGAATTGGTGATATTGAAAGTAGTACGGTAACCTCTGAATTTGGCGGAAAATTTAAAGAATTAAACACGCGCAGAGAGTTTCTTGACTATATAAAACTAGAAACAAAATTCTAAATAAAACACAAATTTTATAGCCCTGATGGAAATGAAAATCCTTTAGGCGAAAAAAGTTAAATTTTCTTGCTATTTTTGAGCGACCAACAGGAAGCTTAAAAATAGTATAGAAAATTACTTTTTTAACGAAAGATTGAAATGAACAGCAGGAATAGCTTCTAGAAAATCTTTAGGTTAATAAAGTTTAAAAAAATAGTTTTAAAATGCAATTATATAAAAATCAAACTCTTAAATTGTACAATTCACTATCTGGTGAAAAAGAAATTTTCAATCCTATTCACGAAGGAAATATAGGAATGTATGTTTGTGGTCCTACTGTATATAGTAATGTGCATCTTGGTAATGTGCGTACTTTTATGTCGTTTGATATGATTTTTAGGTATTTTTTGCATTTGGGTTACAAAGTAAGATATATCAGGAACATTACAGATGTAGGACATATTGTTGATGATGTAGATGATGGAGAAGATAAAATTGCCAAAAAAGCACGTTTAGAACAGTTGGAACCTATGGAAATTGTTCAAATGTATACCGTAGATTTTCACGATATTCTGAATGAATTTAATTTTTTGCCGCCAAGTATTGAACCTACTGCAACGGGACATATTATAGAACAAATTTCAATTGTTGAGAAAATAATTAAAACCGGAATTGGTTATGAAGCCAATGGTTCGGTATATTTTGATGTGGTAAAATTTAATGAAACCAATCATTACGGAAAATTAAGCGGACGAAATATTGACGATATGCTTGCCAATACCCGTGATCTTGACGGACAATCAGACAAACGCAATGCACAAGATTTTGCCCTTTGGAAAAAAGCTGAACCACAACATATTATGCGTTGGCCATCGCCTTGGAGTGACGGTTTTCCGGGTTGGCATCTAGAATGTACTGCAATGAGTACAAAATATTTAGGCAATCATTTTGATATTCATGGTGGTGGAATGGATTTGAAATTTCCTCATCACGAATGCGAAATTGCTCAAAACGAAGCTTGCACGGGTCAATCGCCAGTAAATTACTGGATGCATACCAATATGTTGACTTTGAATGGCAAAAAAATGTCGAAATCTACAGGGAATAATATTTTGCCAAGAGAAATTCTTACTGGCAATAGTCCTTTTTTGAGTAAAGCATTCACACCTAGTGTGACACGATTTTTTATGATGCAAGCACACTATACAAGTGTTTTAGATTTCTCAGATGATGCAATTGTTGCTGCCGAAAAAGGATACAATAGATTGATGGAAGCAATGATGAGTTTAAAAGAAATACAAGCTTATACTGTTTCTACATTAGATATTGAATCATGGAAAAAGCTATGTTATGATGCTATGAATGATGATTTCAATACTCCCATTCTGATAGCTCATTTGTTTGAAGGAGTACGTTTTATCAATGTTTTGAAAGATGAAGCAGAAACCATAAATGAAAATGATTTACAAACTTTAACTCAAACCATGAACAATTTTGTCTTTGATGTTTTAGGATTAAAAAATGATAAAGAATCTGTAAATTCTAACGATAAATTAGAAGGTGTAGTCAATATGCTAATTTCTATGCGAAATGATGCAAGAGCCAATAAAGATTTTGCCATGTCTGACCAAATTAGAGATCAATTGATTGCAATCGGTATTCAATTAAAAGATGGTAAAGAAGGCACCACTTTTAGTGTTCAATAATATTTTTGAATCAAATTTTTTAGAAAATGATATCTAAAATAGTACAATTTCCCTTTATTTTCTTAATCCGATTTTATCAAGTCGCTATATCTCCATTTACGCCAGCAACATGTCGTTTTGAACCAACTTGTTCAAGTTATTACATTGAAGCAATTCAAATTC
>JAYTNO010000267.1:0-2431 GCA_043748275.1 Flavobacterium sp.
AGACCCCCAATTACTAATGCACATAGTGCAAATTTTGAATACTTTGTCATAGTTTTAATATTTAAGATTTATTGAAAATTCCTTGTATGAACTTGGTAAATTTATAGCTTATGCCATCTCGTCTCATTACAGGACAAACTTCTTTATTAGCAAGGGCTACGGGTATTATGAAACGTTGTGCTTTGTAATTTCCTTTTGCCATTAACTCGTCGTAAACTTTTTTGGAGTCGGCAATTCTGTTGTCGTGAAAATAAACTACGACATTTCTTTTTACAATGATTTCACTTTTTACTCCGGCAATGGAGTGTAATTTTTGTTTGATTTCAATTGTGCTTAATGAATCAAAAGGTTTCTCGAAATCTATTCGGCTTACTTGTATTGTAGCGTTTTCCAACGGTCTAGCTGTGGCAATGTGATATACCAATATCACAAATAGAAAAAGGAAAAATCCTAATATGCTTAGTAATGCGATTTTTATTTTCTTATTAATTTTCATGATGTTTTTGTTTTATGAATTGATTTACGGGAAAATAAAATTAGTGGTTTTATTTAAAGTTAAATTTTATCTTATTTAGATTATTTCTTTATAACAACTTAATTATTTTTTAATCAAAAAGCGCTGTTTTTGACACGAAACAGCGCTTTCCCGAACAAGACTAACCAAACCTTATTAAGTAAATTTTTACGCATTAGAGAATAAGACTAAATAAAGTACCAAGAACACTAATGCAGTCGTTGCAACAAACATTGTGGTTTCAAATAAAGCTTTAATTTTTTTGTTGATATCCATAATCGTAGAAGTTGGGTTCTTAAACTCAATTACGAGAAAAGAAAGAATATGGTTTTTCGAAAGTAAAAGGTTTAATTTTCAGTCAATAGTATTGTTATGGGCTTCGAGATTATCTCGTGCATAAAATAATGCTAACAAATAATGGGAATACTATAAAAAGAAGTATTTTTTTCATAAGGGTTGGCGTGTTGAATTAGTTTATCATTGTATTTCAATACTATGATGTAAATATACTACTTGCCATTGCATCCTATGTTGGCAGTTTTTGTACTTTTATTAATAGAATAAACGAAAGTTGAATGAACAAAACGAAGCTATACAGACTTTTACCGCTGATTTTACTGGTGAGTATTTCCTTGACCAATTGGAATTGCGTCAAGAAGGAAAACAAAATTAATAAAAATAAGGAATCTTTTTCCTTGTCTTTTGATAGCGCTCAGGTGGAAACTTTTTATTCCAAATATCCTAAATTGGCGGTGTATAAAAAGCAAGTGGTTTTATTGTATCAGAAAAACAGCTATGATTACATTTGGTTTGATAAAAACGGCAGAAAGGAAACAGCAGATGTTATTTACAATAAAATAAATAACCTTTTTGAAGATGGAGTGATTGGTAAAGTGCCCTATAATGAAACATTTGAGGCATTATTTCAAAAAGGTCTCGATGAACCTGATGTTGATGTTGATTTATTCTTATCCAACTATTATTTCTACTATGCAAATAAAGTACTACGGGGAATTGACAAGACGAAAACCAACGAATTAGGTTGGTATTTGCCCAGAAAAAAGCTCTCCTATGTAACTTATTTAGACTCATTGCTCATTGACCCCAAATTCATTGACAAAAAAAACCAGCATATTGAGCAATATTATAAACTAAAAGCAGTTCTAAAAAGATATAGAGCAATAGAACAAAAAGGCGGATGGAATTCTATTGTGTTACCTACAGGCTTTGTCTCTATTAAGCCAGGCGATAGTTCTGATATTGTGGCTAAAATCAGGACGCGATTATTTTTGACCGGAGACATTGATGTTGACTCGGGCAGTAAATTTTATGAATCTTCGCTTCAAAAAGCTGTTTTAAAATATAAAAAGCGCAATGGGTTTATTTTAAATAAAACTATTTTACCAAAACATGTCGACGAAATGAATGTGCCCATTAGCAGTCGGATTAGAACCATTATCGTCAATATGGAGCGTTGCCGATGGATTTCTACTGATGTAACAAAAGCGAAAGAGTTTATTGCAGTTAATATCCCGTCTTATAGATTAACCTATTTCAGAAAAGGGAACCCGGTTTTAACATCGAATGTTGTCGTCGGAAACATGATGAATAAGACAGTCATTTTCAGCGGAATGATGAGTTATATAGTGTTTAGTCCTTATTGGAATGTGCCAAAGAGTATTGTCGAAAAGGAAATCCTTCCGGGGATTGAGAAAGATGAGAATTATTTAGCAAAACACAATATGGAGTGGCAAGGTGAAAACATTAGGCAAAAACCCGGAAAAGATAATTCACTGGGATTGATTAAGTTCTTATTTCCAAATAACAATAATATCTATTTACACGACACACCAGCCAAAGAATTGTTCAATGCAGAGAAACGAGCGTTCAGTCATGGTTGTATCCGAGTGGAAAAAA
>JAYTNO010000268.1:0-16241 GCA_043748275.1 Flavobacterium sp.
CACATAATTATATCCTTTGGGAATGTGCAAATCGATATTGAATTTTTTAATTATTTTTTTGGTACTTATTCTTGCGGTGTCAATTATTCTCTGGTTTTCTTGAATTTCTGTTTGGTGTATTGTTTTTATAATTTCTGGCGAATAAAACTCCAATTGTTTTAAAATGGAAGCTGTTGTTTTGCCCGATATATAAAAGATGTTTTGTGGAGATGCATATTGATTGACAATGTGCTCAAATTTGTTTTTATTTTCTTTTTTTATGACAATACTATTTCTAGTTTTGGTCATAAAACCTTCTAATAATTTTGCCGGATATTGATTGATATTAAAAAGAGGTTCCTCTTGAGGTAATCCAATTACTGGTGAAGCAAATTTGTTTCTAATGCTGTCTCCAATTTCTCCGTTCCAGAGTTGATCGTCTATAATTATAGAAATCGTGTTTATTTTTCCAGATGTTTTCTCTGTATTAGCGTCTCGTTTTTTGAAACAAGAGACTAAAGTTGTGGAAATCAAGAGCAATAAAAAAAGGGCTTTTTTCATGATTTTTATTCTATGAAATAAGCCCTAAATTTATGTAGATTTTTTTTATTATCCGTTTATTTTCAATTTCATTCCTGGTTTAAGTGAATTTCCGTCAATTCCGTTCCATTTTTTAATATCAGAAACGGTAACACCTGGATATTTTTTGGCAATACTAAAAAGAGAATCTCCTTTTTTTACGAAGTAATGATTTTCTTTACTGTTTTTGGTGATTTTGTCTTTTTTAGGTGCTTTTTCTGCAACTGCTTGATTTTTGTCTATTACCAACTTTTTTCCAACAATAATTTTTGTTCCTAACTGAATATTATCATCGTTCAAATCATTCCAAGTTTTCAAATCAGAAATTGCAACTCCATTTTTTCTAGCAATGCTTCCTAAATTATCTCCGCTTTGAACAATGTATTCTACATTTTTAATTTCGGTTTTTGGAGCAATGACTTCTTCTGGTATTTCTATTTCGTTATTGGTTTTGATATCTGCAATTTTTAATTTACTTTCAAGTTTAACGGTATTGTTAGTTAAATCGTTCCACTCTTTTAAATCTTCAACCGATACATTGTGTTTTTTTGCTATTGAACTTAAGTTATCTCCTTGTTGAACAATATAAAAATCTTCTGATTTTGCAGTAGAATCAATTTTTTGTTCTTTTTTGATTTTTTCTGTACTTGCAATGTTTTCAGACTTAACAAGTTTTCTAACAGTAGTTACAACTCTTTCGTTTGAAATAATTTTAAGTTTTTTGCCTAAAGGAACATTGTTGTTTCTAAGTTTATTCCATTTTTTTATTTCGGCAATTGTAACTCCGTATTTTTCTGAAATTTCGCCAAGATTGTCTCCTTTTTTAACTTTATGAAGTTTGGTTACATCCTTGAAAGAAACAACTTTTTCTTCTTTATATATTTTTGGTTCTTTTACTTGAACTTGATTTTGAACAAAAGGTTTAGAGACTTCGGCAGTTGCTATATCGCTTGTAGAATCATCAACCGAAATTTTATTTGCTTTGGCTTTCTTAATATGCACCGCAACTCTTTCTGAAGTGATGATTTTCAAATTTCTACCTAATGGCGCTTTATTGTTCTTTAATTTGTTCCATTTTTTTATTTCAGACATTGAAACATTATAGCGATCTGCAATTTCGCTCAAGTTGTCTCCACGTCTTACTTTGTGGAATTTTGTTTTAGAAACCAATCTGCTTTCTGTAGCAACAGAATCATCAGAAACTATTGCATTTTGTTGACGTGCATATGGCCTTTCTCTTTTGTTCAATTCGTATTGAGCATATGCATAAATTTTATCTTCATTTGATGTGAAAATAGCAACTTTATCAGATGGTAATCTCAAGAAATGCTTTTTGTCATTATATGCTGGAATAACATTTAGTTTGAACTGCGGGTTTAATAATTGCAATTGAGCAACTGGAATATCCATCAAATCTGAAATTTGTTTAAATGATAATTGGTTTTTTATCATAATGGTATCTGTTGCAAAATGCTTTACTATTGCTCTGTTAGGAACAATGCCGTGTTCTTTATGATATTCATAAATATACATAGTGGCAAGAAATGCAGGAACGTATCCTTGTGTTTCTTGTGGCAATTTTTTTCTAATATTCCAATAATTTTGTTGTCCGCCAGAACGACGAATAGCTTTGGCAACATTTCCCGGACCAGAATTATATGATGCTAAAACCAAATCCCAATCGCCAAAAATTTTATACATATTGTTCATGTAATTTGCGGCAGCTTCACTTGATTTTAAAACATCACTTCTTTCATCAACATAAGAATCAATATTCAAATTATATTGTTTCCCGGTTTGATACATAAATTGCCAAAGACCTGTTGCACCAACTCTTGATGTTGCTTTTGGGTTTAAAGCAGATTCAACCACTGCAAGATATTTTATTTCTAACGGAATGTTTTGCTTTGCTAAAGCTTCTTCAAAAAGCGGAAAATAATATTCTGAAATTGCCATCAATCTTTCGAAAGATTTTTTTCTGTTTTTTAGAAATGACTTGATGATGTTTTCTAAACCTTGATTGTATTCAATATTAAAAGGAGATTTGGCATCCATCGCTTTTAATCTCGATTTTAGCAATTCTGTAGGCAGTTCAAAATCTACTTTTTCGTCAAGATTGATGTTTTTAATATCTGATTCAAGATCATTATATAAATCTAAATTAGTTAATTCTTTCATCCAAAGACTATCTACGCAAGAAGCAAGGTTGTCTTTTACGAAAGTTTTTTTAATAGAATCTAAAAATGAAATCTTATTGTTAAAGTTATAAGCAACATCTTCTTGTGCAAAAAGTGATGCTGAAAACAAAAGCGTAATAATGAGGTATTTTGTGTGTTTAATCATAAGGTAATGGTAACAAATTATAATTCAAACAATTATGTCTGAAATGCAAACTTACTATGTAATAACTATAAATTTCAATATTTATTGTTAAAAGTGTAATAATTAATCTAATATAGCTGCAATTCCTGGTAAAACTCTTCCTTCTAGCATTTCTAACATTGCTCCTCCGCCTGTTGAAACGTAGCTCATTTTTGACTCAAAACCAAATTGCTTAACCGCTGCAACAGAATCTCCACCACCAACTAATGAAAAGGCTCCTTTTTCTGTAGCTTCAGCTATGAAGTTTCCTAATTCAATAGTTCCGTTTGCAAAACTTGGCATTTCAAAAACACCTAATGGACCATTCCAAAGTATTGTTTTTGATGCCAAAATTATTTTTTTAATTTCAGCTAATGATTTTGGACCAGCATCTAAACCTTGCCAACCATTTGGAATTTCATTCACATCAACAATTTGAGTTTGTGCATCATTTGAAAATGCATTTGCTGCAACAACGTCTATAGGAATAAATATTTGTACGTTTTTTTCTTTGGCTAATCTTAATATTTCTAATGCTAAATCTTGTTTGTCATCTTCACAAATAGAATCTCCAATTTTTCCGCCCAATGCTTTTACGAAAGTAAATGTCATTCCTCCACCAATAATCATATAATCTACTTTGTCTAAAATGTTTTCGATTACGGTGATTTTTGAAGAAACTTTTGATCCTCCAAGAACGGCAGTTACTGGTTTTTCGCTGTTTTTTAATACTTTGTTTAAACTTTCAATTTCTTTGGCCAATAATAATCCGAAACATTTGCTGTTTGGAAAAAATTGAGCAATAATTGTTGTAGAAGCGTGAGCTCTATGTGCAGTTCCAAAAGCGTCATTAATATATATATCGCCTAAGGACGCTAGTTCTTTTGCAAAATCAATATTTCCTTCTTCCTCTTCGTCATGAAAACGAAGATTTTCGAGTAGAAGTACTTGACCGTTTTGTAAAATATCAGTTGCTTTTTTGGCAGATTCTCCAATACAATCAGGTGAGAAAAGAACTGGTCTTCCAAGAATTTCAGATGTTTTTTTAACAATATGTCCTAATGAAAAATTTCTATCAACTCCTTTTGGTCTTCCAAGATGAGACATAAGAATAACACTACCTCCATCGTTTAATATTTTATCAATTGTAGGTTTGACTGCTTCGATTCTGGTTGCGTCTGTTACATTAAAATTTTCATCTAACGGTACATTAAAATCAACTCTGATTATTGCTTTTTTGTCTTTGAAATTGAAGTCTTGAAGGGTTTTCATTTACTATTTTATTAGGTTACATATCATTGCAAATATATGATTTTGTTTTTTTCTAAAAAAATGTAGGGTGAAATGAGTGTTTTATAAAAAATGTTAGTGTAATTTTCTACTTAAATTTTAGTCTTATATTGCTACTAAAATCTCTTGTTTTACAGGGTTGTTAATAGATAATACCCATATAGACTCTTTATAGGTGTTGTTAATTTTAGTATTATATAGCCCTTCAATTTCTGCTTTGTCATTACTTTTTTCTATATATACGTAATAATATTTTTTAATCGGATTATAGAAAGAGGCAGCATTTATGCCTTTTCTTTTTAAAGCATTTACAAAATTGATACTGTTGCGTTGTTTAGCAAAAACATTTGCTACAATGTAAAATCCTTTTGATAATCCGGCAAAATTATAATTTACAATTTCTTCTTTCTTAAATTTATTTGTGGCTTGGTTTGTAGTATTTGCAACTACATCAATATTTGTATTTGCTTGATTGTTTGTTGTTGGAGTGTTTTGAGGTACAACATTTATTTTCTCAACCAAAGTGGAATTGACTATTGGCTTAGCCTGCAGGACAGTTACTGAATTACTCGCAACTATTTGACTTGTCATTTCTGTTGTCTCTTTTATTGAATTAGCTGAATTTATTTCGTTTTTAATTTCTGCCGTTGTAATTTCTTTTTCTAAACTATTTTCATCCTTGTTTTGAATCGCTACCGATTCAGATTTGTTTGCCGAAATAGTCTCAATAGGTTTGATTGCTTCGGCTACTTCTGATTTTTTTTCTGTAGTTGGAACAGCTATTTCTGTTACTGAGGTAGTGTTGACTGTAATATTTTCAGATGTGTTTGTTTGTAATGATGGTAAAGTTTTTAAATCTGTTTCAACCAATGTTACTTTGGTGTTTTTATCTTCTAAATTTTTATCTGTAATAGCGTCTATTCGTTCTGTTGGTTTATTTGTAGTTTTTATTGCAATTGCTTTTGTAACAATCAAATCCGAATCAGGGTTTTGTATTTCTGAAGGTTTTTCTGTTGTAACTATAGTTTCTAGTTGTTTTATTATTTCTTTAGGTGTTTCTTTAACAGCAACAGCTTCGTTCGTTTTTGTCAAGTTCACAGACAAGACCCAAATATCATCTTTATAGGTTTTATTAATTTTAGTGTCATGTAAAGCTTGTATTTTATCTTTATCTAAACCTTTGTCAATATAAACATAATAATATTTTTTTATTGGGTTGTAAAAATAGTCTGCATTATATCCTTTACTTTTTAAGTGTTTAATAAAATTACTTTTGTTTCTTTCTTTTGCAAAGACATTGGCTATAATATAATATTCTTTATTTACTCCTTCGATGTTATAATTGAATATTTCATCCTGCTTATTTTCCTTAATGTTGCTTTGTTTTATTTCTGGATTAATTTGAGGGTTTGTTTTTGATGAAGTTAAAATGTTCTTGTTTGTTGAGGAAAATTCATTTTTAGTTTCAATTATTTTGATTTCTGTTTTTTCGGCTATTTTATTTTCAGAAACAACTTGTGTATTATTATATATATTTTTATTTACGTTTTGTTTGTCTTTTGTAACTACAGGAACAGTTATTGCTAGTGTCTCATTTTCATTTGTTTCTAAAACAACTGGGTTCTTTTTAAGATCAATTTTATTGCTGCTTTTTTCAAAAGTTGTGGTCTCATTATTAATTACTATATCTTTTTTTACAACTGGATGTTCTGGAATTATAACAACATTTTGTTTTACTTTTTCATCAAATATAATTGTTTTTATTACTGTAACTTCTTGTTTTTTAATCTCTTGTGGAGCTATAATTAAACTAGAATTTAAGCTATTATCAATTGTTTTAACATCTGAATTTGTGATAAGAACGGGTATGTTTTTAACTTTTTTTATAGAATCAGATATTGTTGTTATCAATTCTTGTTTAGTTTCAATTGGTATAATTGGTTTTTCTTGTTCTGTAACAGCTACTTCAAATGCTGTAAAAAACAAAAAGGATCTGTCTCCAGATGATTTTAGTCTAATAGTTGCTTCTTTTGAATTGTTTCCAATAACCGAATTGTTTGGATTTGGTACTGATATCAAAAAAGCATCATATCCCAAAGTATTTTTACTATCAGGTTTTCGAGACATAAAATAATCATTCCCAATGGTTATGCTACTATTGAAGAAATTTGCCTCATTCCTTAATAGACTTGATAGAGGAATATATTTGTTTTTATAATTTGTTTTAAATAAAAGTTGATCCCCTTTTAAATTATAATCTCCTTCTAAGGTTGATCCTGCAATTTTTGCTTCAACAATTCCTTCGGGTAAGGTACTAAATCCAGAAAAAACTATTTCAATCAAACGATCACTAACTCCAGCAAAACCATCAAAACTAGTGATGAACTTGCCTTTCATTTGTGTATCTTCGTATATAAAAAACATAGTCCATCCAGCTGCAACACCGCCACTAATTGTTCCAGTTGTGGCTTTTATATTTGCAACTGTATAATTTCCAAATGGGTTTGTAAGTTTTAAAACCTCTTTAGTTATATCAGCATAAACTGCATAAGGAGCACTTTCTTTGAATTTCTTTATATTAAAACCGTCAAAAATTACTTCTCCTTTTATATCTAGGTAATTTTCCTGATTTGGTAATTTAAGTTTAATTTCGTTAAAAGACTCTCTTTTGGGATCATCTATTACAAATTCTGTTTCTTTGACCATATGACTACTTTTACCTAAGTAAGTTGCAGACCAATACAATCCAGCATAAATTATTTTTTTTGTTGATGAGTTTTCAAGATTTAATTCTGCACTACTTGAAGAAAAAGTATTTGGGTCATTATCAATATCAATATAGTCCATCATAAACTCATCATTGAGTTTATTCATATTTGTTCGACTTGTGTAAGGAATATTTGCGTTATTAGAGTCAGCTCTATTGGTAATATTGTTGGCAATAATAGTCATGTCCCCATTTACATAAGATTGATATCTTACTTTAAAAGGGACTGAAATTTGCGAGATGCAAAATGTTGCAGAAAAAATTAAAAATGTTAAAGAAATAATTTTCTTCATGTAATAATTTTAATATATCAAAATTAAATAACGGTTTTTATTTAAAAACATTGTATTTGTTATCAAAAATAGAAATGTTTTTTAATTTATTGCAAATTTGAAAGAAAATTAACTCAAAATGTAATTCGATAATTTGATTTTTTAGGAAAATACTTATGTTTTGTTTATAAATATTTTTGCTTTATATTTGCTTTATGCAGTTTTCAGAAATTTTAGGACAGGATTATATAAAAAGTCATTTGACTAAAAGTGCCGATTTAGGTAGAATTCCTCATGCTCAATTGTTTGTTGGTCCTGAAGGAAGCGGAACTTTATCAATGGCGATTGCATATGCTCAATATATTTTATGTGCCAATAATGATTTAGAGAATCAAGGTGGAAATGATTCTTGTAATCTTAAATTTAAATCTTATTCTCATCCTGATTTATATTTTATATATCCGACAGTCACTACTGAAGATGTAAAAACAAAACCCAAAAGTATCGATTTTATAACAGAATGGAGACAGTTTCTTAAAGAAAAACCTTATGGAAGTTTGTTTGATTGGTATCAAATTTTAGGTGTTAAAAACAAACAGGGAGAAATAAGAGTTGAAGACGCACAAGACATTTTGAAATCTTTATCTTTAAAATCTTACGAAGGAGGTTATAAAATTATGATTGTTTGGATGGCAGATAAATTGAATATTTCTGCTTCAAATAAATTATTAAAATTGCTAGAAGAACCTTCAGAAAAAACATTGTTTATTTTGATTTCTGAAAATGAAGAAGATATTATTCAAACTATTCGTTCTCGATGTCAAGTGTTGCATTTCAATTCATTGCCTGAAAAAATTATTTCAGAATCCTTAATTTCTAATGAGAATATCGACCCACGTACCGCAAGAAAATTAGCGCATCAAGCACAAGGAAATTATAACAAAGCCTTGCAAATGCTTCAAGAAAATGGAGAAGATGTTTATTTTGAAAAATGGTTTGTTGATTGGGTTCGTGCTGCTTTTAGAGCAAAAGGAAATGCTTCAGCAATACAAGATCTAATAACTTGGAGTGAACAAATTGCGGGACTTGGGAGAGAAACTCAAAAGAAATTTTTGCATTTTTGTATCGATATGTTTCGCCAAGCGTTGCTTTTGAATTACCAAACAACTAGTTTGGTATATATGGAGCCAAAAATAGAGAAGTTCAAACTCGAAAATTTTGCTCCATTTGTTAATGGTAATAATATAAATGATATATTTCGTGAACTTTCTGATGCGATGTATCACATTGAGCGTAACGGAAATGCAAAGATTATCTTAACTGATTTGTCAATAAAATTAACTCGTTTAATTCATAAAAAATAAGAGTATGTTTAATATTGCTTCTATTCTAATTTTGCTTTTGCTTGCTGTAACTTTTATACAATCTGGTTACGAAAAGGCTATATATTGGAAAGAAAATGTGACTTTTATGAAAAGTCATTTTGAAAAAACAAAACTAAAAAACCACATACCACTTGCGTTGTTTCATGTCTTGATTTTAGAATTAATTTCTGGGATTTTATGCATTGTAGGTTGCATACAATTATTGATCAATAACGGAAGAACTTTTGGTCTATATGGTGGGGTTTTTTCTTGTATTACCCTGATTATGTTATTGTTTGGACAACGTTTGGCCAAAGATTATGATGGCGCAAGAACTATTGTGATTTATTTTATCCCTGCAGTAATTGTTGTATATTGGTTAAGTTAGTGTAAATTAATACATAATTTTAATTGTTTAAACTCGCTTTAAACAACTTTAATTCATCCCAAGTAAAAGCATCTCCATGTTTTTCTTTCAAAGCATTTAACGAATCATCTGTATAGCCTTCAAATGCTTTTTTCAAATCAATTATTTTATCCTCTGTAAGTATTTCAGAAATAGATATTGTTTGAGAGGCTATCAATTTCGCTAAATGTGTGCAAATAGTTTGTTTTGTAAGTACTCTAATATCTGCAATTTCTTTAATGGATAGTTTTTGTTGCCATAATTCATATGTTTCTTGAACGGTTGATTTTTTTGGCTCTTTCGTTTTGGTTTTTTTTGTAGTTATATAACGATCTACATCAATATCATCTTCAATAAGAGAAATGTTAACTGTTTTAAATTGAGCTTGAATACTTTCTAATTTGTGCGTTTTGTAATTTTTTATTTCATTAGAAGTTAGTTTTTCTTTTGAAATAGATTCACCTACAGCAATAGTTTGAATTAGTTTTTGTGCTTTCATCAATTTCAGAACCGCTTTTGTCTGAAACTCTTCCAATAAAACCAATTCTTCATAAAAAGCTTTTACTTTTTTTATGCGTTTTACTTCTTCTATTTTCCATAAAATTTCTTTTACCAAATTATCCATTGGAAGGAAAAAATAATCAAAAGCAGCTTGTATTCTCTCTAAAATATAAGAAATATTGATGTTTTCTTCAGAAAAAAGTTTATTTAATTGTAATACAAATTTCCTTGAAGGTTCAATTAATTCTGTAACTAATTCTGTATTTTTTTTTGCCCAAATACTATGTTTTGACTTTTCTGAACTTTCTGATTTATCGTTATAACTAAATTGATGATTGCGCCATTCTTGAGCCAAATCGGTCCAATCAAATGCATTTTTTAAATAAGAATGAATAAATTTTAATGTTTCTTGTTGCAAAACAACTTCTAAAATTTCTTCTGAAGCTTTATTTAAAGAATAATCCATTACTTCTTGGTCATTCATTATACCATTCATTCTCAATGGAGTTAAAAGTATTAATCCGTTTAATGAGCGAAGTCTAGATAATGCAACATATGCTTGTCCTGGAAGAAAAACTTGTGAAACATCTAATGCTGCTTTATCAAATGTTAATCCTTGACTTTTATGAACGGTTATTGCCCAAGCTAATTTTATTGGATAATGTACAAATGTACCAAGAACTTCTTCTTCGATTTCTTTTGTGTAATCATCTACTTTATAGCGAATATTTTGCCATTCATACTTTTCAACTTCTATAGTTTTGTTCTCCTCTGGAAAATGAACTAATATTTCTTCTGGTGAAAGCGATTTAATAACTCCCGTTTTTCCGTTAAAATATTTTTTTTCAAAAGAGAGATCGTTTTTCACAAACATAATTTGCGCGCCAATTTTTAATTCTATTTTTTCTTCAACTGGAAATATTTTTTCTGGAAAATCACCAACAATATCTGGTTTAAAAGTCATTAATTTGCCTTCTAAATCATTCAAAGCTTGTGTATTCATCATATCTGCTTTTGCATTATGAGTGGTCAAAGTAATATAACCTTTATTTGATTTTAAATCAAAATTAGGCTGTACAAATTGATTTAGATTTTGAATATCAGCTTCAGAAATTTGATTGTTTCTAAGATTGTTTAATATTGAAATAAAAACATCGTCTGTCTGTCTAAAAATCTTAGAAAGTTCAATATATAAAGGCGGGTTTTGTTGAATTACGTGTGAATGGAAAAAGAATTTTCCTTTATAATATTTTCTAAGTGTTTTCCATTCTTCATCACGAATAACTGGAGGTAATTGTAATAAATCTCCAATAAATAATACTTGAACTCCTCCAAAAGGCATTTTCTTTTTCCGAACAGTTTGCATCATAAAATCCATTGCATCAAGCAAATCGGCACGAAGCATACTTACTTCATCTATAATCAGCAATTCCATATTGCGGATAACTGCTTTTTTTAAACCGCTCATTTTGAAGTGTCTAGCCAATGTGCTTTTAGATTCAAATTTAACAGCATCTGAAAATTGTGGTGCTGAATTATCAGGTATAAAACCTCCAAAAGGCAATTGAAACATAGAGTGAATCGTTACTCCAGAAGCGTTTAGTGCAGCTATTCCGGTTGGTGCAACAACAACTGTGTTTTTGTGTGTGGTTTTTATTATTTCGTGAAGAAGTGTTGTTTTACCAGTTCCTGCTTTTCCGGTTAGAAAAATAGAACGATTGGTTTGATTAATAAATTGGAGCGTATATTTTGCTTCTTCTGAAATTATTTGCATCTGGCTTTTAAATTAAAACTTAAAATAGGCGTTTTATTTTTATTAACTTGTTTTTAAGTAAATACAAATTTAAAAAACTTATTACTAAGTAGTGTACTAAAATAAAAAAACCTTCAATCTTATAAAGATGAAGGTTTTATATAAAATATAATTGGGTAATTATTTCTTTTTTTCTAAAGCTTCAATTTCTTTTTTTGCTTCCGCTTTTACATCTGTTTTGTCTTCTTTATTTCCTTCAGATTTATATTTATCATTCAAAAGTTTTACAATTTCTTTTGTAATATCATATTTATCTTCAGCATATAATATAGAAACTGCTTCACCTGTTCCGTAGATGTAAGCATATCCTTTTTCTTTTCCATAATCTTTAATAAATTTTTTAACACTCTTAACCAAAGTATCCATTTCTACACCGCTTTCTTGTTGCAATTGTTGCACCATTGCTTGTTGAGCATACGTTAATTCTTGTTCTCTTTTCTGTAATCTTGCACCATTTTCTTGTGCCCAAGCTTGACCATTTGCTTGTGCGTTTTTTTGAAAATTTGTAGCATCTGATTTGAATCTTGCAACTTCTGCTTCTAATTCTTTTCCCATTTCATCAGATTTGGCTTTGTACTTTGCTTCAATATCTTTTGCTCCTGTATATTCTTCCAATAATTTTGAAGTGTCTACATAAGCAGTTTTGATTTCTTTTACTTCACCAGATTGTTTATTGCACGAAATGATTGAAAGTGCTAAAGCGATAATTACAATTGTTTTTTTCATTATTTTATTTTCGGTTATTTTTTATTTGCCTTCAAAAGTATTAATTTATAATTAATAAAATGGCTATTATTTTCCAGGCACTTATCTACTAAAAAGCTACTATAAGAATTTTCTGCTTTTTTTAAGATTCTTATTTCTAAACTAATTGAGTCCTAACTTATATAAACGCTTTTAAAAGGAGATTATAAAAATTCTATACAGTAATCTTCTTAAGCCTGAATGCTTGTGTTTGGGGTGTTTATTTGTCTTTTTAATGCTTTTTTATTACGTAAATATGTGATGAAAACTCTTTGGTTTGTTTCCCTTTCCAATTAGATTGTAATCCTATAAAAAAAGCTTTTATATAATTCATCTTTCCTGTTTGATACTTTTCTGATAATAATGAAACATAAAAAGCATCAAATTTCATTGGCAAAACTTCAACTAATTTCATTTCTTCCTTTTCAAAAAGTTTCTGAATAGCTGTTTTAGAAAAATGCCATAAATGTCTAGGCACATCATAAGCTGCCCAATATTGCCCGTAATGTTGGGCGTCAAAAGAATTAAAATTTGGAACCGCTATTAGAATTGTACCGTTAGGTTTTAATAATCGTTTTAATTCTTTTATTTGATTTTCAATATTGGGAACATGTTCTAGAACGTGCCACATGGTGATAACATCAAAAGCATTGTTTTCTAATATTGAGGAATTATCTACAAAAGAAACCCCTTTTTTTAAAGCTATTTCTTTTGCTTTTGAACTTGGTTCAATACCTGTAATTTGCCAACTATTTTCTTTTGCAACTACGAGAAAATCTCCTGTTCCTGCACCAATATCTAGAATACTTCCTTTAGATTTTTGTAAAGAATTGATTGTGTTTAATTTATTTTTTAGTGCGATATTTTTTACAAATTGATACGCTTTTTCAAACAAAGATCTTTTACCATCTGTATGAGAAATATAATCATCACTATCATAATACTTAGCTAAATCAGCTTCGTTTGGTTGTGGATGTGTATATACCAAATCGAGTGATTCGTCTCTATATAGATTAAAAGTTTCTTTTGAAACAGAATGATCTTTTACTGAAAGGAATAATTTATTTTTTGAAATCTCCATTATTGATTATAGTATTCGTCCTTAATTTTTTTTAAGTAATTGATTGCAATGTTTTGATAAAGCGATCCTGTTGCCAAACAATCTTCATTGAATGCATTTATCATAGATATTGCAATAAATTTTCGTTGATCTCCTTTTTTAGCATTTTCTGGTAATTGATTTATCATGGCATAATTAGCGCTATTGAAATATTTTTCAAATTCAGCCGAATCATAAATGAAGATTTTATATTTGTCTTTATCTATGGTTATCCAAAACTCATTTTGAAATAAATTATCTGTGTTGTATTTAATAGACAGGAAATTTTCTAAAGGCAGATTTTTCTGATTATTTTCAAATATAAACGTTGACAAGCTCTTCTTCCCTATTATTTCTTTTCCGTTTGGTTCAATAATATAATCAGGAATTTGAATTGATTGTCTCGAAGTACTGCAACTTATTAAAACAAAAAAACTCAAAAACAATATTGTTTTCAAGGAATTACAACTGATTTTTTTGTTACGTTCCACGTGAAACATTTTTTATTTTTTTGATTATCTTCCCATATAAATAAGCAATACCGAAATATCGTTTGGAGAAACTCCACTTATGCGAGATGCTTGAGAAATGGTTATAGGTCTAATTTTGCTTAACTTTTGTTTTGCTTCAATAGACATTGATTTTATTTTATTATAATCAAAGAATTCTGGGATTTTTACATCTTCTAAACGAGTAAGCTTATCTGCGTTGTTTCGCTCTTTATCAATATATCCAGAATATTTTACTTGAATTTCTGCTTGTTCTAATATTTCTTGATCTACATTATTAGCTTCAATATATTCTTTTACCTTTTCAAATTTCATCATATCTTCTAAATCTATTTGAGGTCTAGAAAATATTTTAAACATTTTATCGGTTTGATTCACCAAAGCTGTTTCTTTTGATTCTAATATAGGATTTGCTTCTGCCTGTGTAACGCTTGTTTCTTTATAAAAAGCAACCATTTTTTCAGATTCATTAAGCTTATGCTCCATTCTTTTCAATCTTTTTTCTGATGCTAAACCGATTTCATAAGACATTGGAGTCAATCTAAAATCAGCATTATCCTGTCTTAACAACGTTCTATATTCTGCTCTAGAAGTAAACATTCTATAGGGTTCTTCTGTGCCTTTTGTAATTAAATCATCTATTAAAACACCAATATATGCTTCATCTCGTTTTAAAATCATTGGATCTTTTTCTTGAACTTTCAAAGCAGCATTTATACCGGCCATTAATCCTTGTGAAGCGGCTTCTTCATATCCTGTAGTGCCGTTTATTTGACCAGCAAAATATAATCCTTCAACAAGTTTAGTTTCTAGTGTGTGTTTTAGTTGTGTTGGCGGAAAATAATCATACTCTATAGCATAACCTGGTCTGAAAAACTTTACATTTTCGAAACCTACAACAGAACGTAAAGCTTTGAACTGAATATCTTCTGGCAATGAGGTTGAAAATCCGTTGACATAAACCTCTACTGTGTTCCAGCCTTCTGGTTCTACAAACAATTGGTGTCTTTCTTTATCTGCAAAACGGTTTATTTTATCTTCAATTGATGGGCAATATCGTGGTCCTAGAGATTGTATTCTGCCGTTAAACATTGGTGATCTATCAAAGCCTTCTCTAAGAATATTATGAACTTCTAGAGAAGTATAGGTCATATGACACGATCTTTGAATCGTTAATGGTTTTGTAACATCAGAATATGAGAACTTATCTGGTTTTGCATCTCCTTTTTCTTCATTCATTTTTGAATAATCTAAAGAACGTCCATCAACTCTTGGTGGAGTTCCTGTTTTCATTCTGCCTGATTCGAAACCCACTTTTACTAAATCTTCTGTTATTCCGTAAGCTGCGCTTTCTCCTGCTCTACCACCACCGAATTGTTTTTCTCCTATATGAATTAAACCGTTTAGAAAAGTACCGTTGGTTAACACTACAGACTTTGCTTTTATTTGTATTCCTAAAGAAGTTTTTATTCCTTTTATTTTTCCGTCTTCGATAATAAGACCGCTTACCATTTCTTGATAAAAATCAAGATTTGGTGTTTGCTCTAACATTAGCCGCCATTCTTCTGCAAAACGCATTCGGTCACTTTGTACTCTTGGAGACCACATTGCTGGACCTTTTGATTTGTTGAGCATTTTGAATTGTATGGCAGTATTGTCTGATACAATTCCAGAATATCCTCCAAGAGCATCAATTTCTCTAACTATTTGTCCTTTTGCAATTCCTCCCATTGCTGGATTGCAAGACATTTGTGCAATGTTTTGCAAACTCATTGTTACCAATAACGTTTTTGCGCCAAGATTTGCAGCAGCAGCAGCTGCTTCTGAACCTGCGTGACCTGCGCCAACTACTATAACATCGTATGTGTCTTGAAACATTTTGATTTTATTTATCTAGAATGTTTCACGTGAAACATTGCAGAGTTGTTTTAATATATATTTGAATTTAGATATTCAAAAAAGTTTATTATTAGCCCTGATGGAAGTAGAAATCCTTTTTTTAAAACTTTTTTGTTTTAAAAAAAGATTGGAACGAACAGCAGGAATATGATTTATAAGTAAGCCTGAAGATTTTGCTTCAAAAAAATAATTTTATATAAATTTTAATGTTCCACGTGAAACATTTGAATCTTTTCGTTTTCTTTTTTACGCATTATTTCTTCGTCTTGATCTGTTTTGTCTTTATAACCACAATAATGTAATACACCGTGAACAAGCACTCGTTTTAATTCTTCATCGAAAGTTACCTTGTAATCTATAGCATTATCAGCTACTCTTTCGACCGAGATGAAAATGTCTCCGTGTAATTCGTTTCCTACAGAGTAGTCAAAACTAATGATGTCGGTTAAGGTATCGTGATTAAGGTATTGCTCATTGATTTGTACTAAATATTCATCATTGCAGAAGATATAATTGATGTCTCCTTCTTTCTTTTTTTCTGAAAGAATAACTTGTGATAACCAATTCGAAATTTCGGTTTCGTTGGATAATTCAAATTCGGTTTCGTAATTAAAACTAATCATGTTGTTTAAAATATTCTTGAACCTTTTGGTTAAAA
>JAYTNO010000269.1:0-16179 GCA_043748275.1 Flavobacterium sp.
AAGCAAGTCGAATTTAAACAAAATGAGCCCGATAAAATATCGAACTCATTATTATCAAAATTAATTATAAATTTGTCTAAACTTTTGGGTTCAGTCTATCAAAGCGGATTTTTAAATTTTATTTAAAATATTATCTTCTATTGGTATAAATCATAATATAATACAAAAGCGTACCAATAGATCCTATTGCAGCAACTACATACGTTCTTGCAGCCCATTTCAAAGCATCTTTTGCACCGTCGTGTTCTTGTTGTGTAAGCATATTTTTGTTTTCTAACCAAGCCAAAGCACGATTACTTGCATCATATTCTACTGGCAAAGTGATAATTGAAAACAAAGTGGTAGCAGCAAAAATCACAATCCCTACTAATAATAATTGTGGAAACATTCTTATAGTAAAAATACCAATCAATAAAATCCATTGCACATATTTTGAGGCTACACTCACTACAGGCACTAGTTTTGAACGCATTATTAGCCAATTATAAGCGGTTGCATGTTGTACAGCATGACCACATTCGTGAGCGGCAACAGCAGCAGCAGCGGCATTTCTTTGATTATAAACCGCTTCACTCAAGTTGACAGTTTTGTCAGTTGGATTATAATGATCTGTAAGACTTCCTGGAGTTGAAATCACTTTTACATCGCGAATACCGTTATCGGCCAACATTTTTCGGCAATTTCTCTACCAGACATTCCGTTTTGTAATTGCATTTTAGAATACAATTCGAATTTACTTTTCAAACGACTACTTACCAACCAACTGGCCAGCATAATTAATCCCGCCAAAAGCATATAACTCATTCCCATAATTTTTGTTTTAAATATTAAAATATAAAGTTACTAAACAATTATCAAAATACAAGCCAAAGTATAAAAATGACAATTTGACAATTTTATTTTTTAAAAAATTCTACTATTTATCCCACTAAATTTATCACTTTTCCAGGAACAATAATCACCTTGTTTGGTGTTCGTCCTTCTAGTTGTTTGATTGTTCTCTCGTCTGCCATTACAATTTCTTGAATTTGTGGCACTGTTAAATCTAAAGGCAACTTGATTGTAAAACGCATTTTTCCGTTGAAAGAAACAGGATATTCTTTTTCAGATTCGACTAAGTATTTCTCATTTACCAATGGAAAATCAACCGTTGCAATAGAACCTTCGTGACCCAATTGATTCCATAATTCCTCAGCAATATGTGGCGCATAAGGCGAGATAACAATTGCTAAAGGTTCCAGAATTTTTCTGTGATGGCATTTTAAGGTTGCCAATTCATTGACACAAATCATAAATTGCGAAACCGAAGTATTAAACGAGAAATTCTCGATATCTTCTGTTACTTTTTTGATGGTTTTGTGCAACGATTTATACATTTCTGCAGTTGGCTCATCATTGGTAACCGTTAAACCTACGTTTTCATCAAAGTACAAACGCCATAATTTTTTCAAAAAACCAGAAACACCTGTAATTCCCGCAGTATTCCAAGGTTTTGCTTGTTCTAGCGGACCTAAAAACATTTCATACAAACGTAACGTATCTGCACCATAATCATTACAAATATCATCTGGATTGACAACATTGTATTTAGATTTAGACATTTTTTCTACTTCGCGACCAACGATGTATTTACCATCTTCCAAAATAAATTCTGCATCTTTATATTCAGTATATAATGGATGATTTTTGAAAGCTTCGATATTTAATTCGTTTGTCACATCATTAATAACAGATAAATCAACGTGAATTGGTTGAATTTTGAATTCCAAATCTTTTTCTAACTCATCATATTTAAAACCTTCAATAGATTTTAATTGATTTCCATACACAATATTTTCCTTATCAGAAAAACAATTTTTTGAAACCAAAATTACTTTTCCATAATGAGTATGAACTCTATAAACAAACGCACTCATTCCCAAAATCATTCCTTGATTAATCAATTTCTTGAATGGTTCTTCGGTTGGTGCGTAACCCATATCTTTTAGGAATTTATTCCAAAAACGAGAATAGAGTAAATGTCCGGTTGCATGTTCGCTTCCGCCAATGTATAAATCTACGTTTTCCCAATATTGTAGTGCTTCTTGGCTAGCAAATTCGTTTTCGTTGTGTGCATCCATATAACGCATCCAATACCAAGAACTTCCTGCCCAACCTGGCATCGTGTTCAATTCTAGAGGGAAAATAGTCACATTATCAATCAACTGATTACTAACTACTGAACATTGAACACTATCCCAAGCCCAAGTTGTTGCATTTCCTAAAGGTGGTTGTCCGTCTTCGGTTGGTAAATATTTTTCAACTTCTGGCAAGACAATTGGCAAATGTTTGGCATCTATTATTTGTGGCAACCCATTTACATAATATACCGGAAATGGTTCTCCCCAATAGCGTTGGCGAGAGAACACCGCATCACGCAAACGATAATTGGTTTTGCCTTTTCCTTGGTTGATTTTTTCTAATGCTTCGATAATTTTTTTGGTTCCATCTTTGTAACCCAATCCGTTTAGGAAATCAGAGTTTATTAATTCAAAACCGCTTTTTTCACCATAAGCCGCTTCTGAAATATCTTTATTGAAAATATTTTTAATTGCTGGCATTCCGTTGGTTCCTTTGAAGAAATTCGCAAATGCATAGTCACGTTCGTCACCACATGGTACAGCCATAACCGCACCAGTACCATAACCTGCCAAAACATAATCACCAATCCAAACCGGAATTGGTTCTTTTGTAAAAGGATGTTCGGCATAAGCACCAGTAAAAACACCAGAAATAGTTTTTACATCAGCCATTCGTTCACGTTCAGAGCGTTTTGCCGTAGATGCTATATAGGCATCAACAGCCGCTTTTTGTTCTGGAGTTGTGATTTGAGTTACCAATTCGTGTTCTGGTGCCAAAGTCATAAAAGTTACTCCGAAAATGGTGTCAGGACGAGTGGTAAATATCCTCACCCCAACCCTCTCCAAAGGAGAGGGAGCCAAAGTGGATATGCTTTGTGTTAATTCTTGTGTTATATTTTTTCTAGTTGTAAGTTCTTCCTTAATTTTTGCTAAAACTTTACTTACTTCGAATTTGACCTCTTCATTTGTAAATCGGATGACTTTAAAAAGATGTTTTTGTTCTAGTTCTATAGTTCTATTTTCATCAAGTTCAATTTGTTCTTTAGAATTGTGATAACCACCATCAACTTCAATAATTAATTTTTTTTCAAGACAAACAAAATCAACAATATATTTTCCAATTAAATGTTGCCTTCTAAATTTATCTTCTAGTTTTCTATTTCTTAATTCATCCCACAGAATTGCTTCTTCCAAAGTTGGTTCCCTTCGCATCTCTTTGGCGTGTTTCAATAATACTGGTGCAACTAAAGAATCACCTGTTAAATAACCAGCTTGTGCTCCCTCTCCTTTGGAGAGGGTTGGGGTGAGGATTTTAAACTCAACCATCGCTCCAACTGATTTTCCTATCCAGTTTCTTTGGCTTTCTTTAATGCTTTCGCTCCAATCGATGGTTTCTAAACCTTGCAACAATCGTTCGGCATAAGCAGAAATTCGCATCGACCATTGGGTCATTTTTTTTCGAATAACTGGATGTCCGCCACGTTCTGAAACGCCATTGACTATTTCGTCATTTGCCAATACGGTTCCTAATCCTGGACACCAATTGACTTCGGTTTCTGCCAAATACGTTAAACGGTATTGTAATAGTATTTTTTGCTGTTCGTCTGATGAAAAAGAAATCCATTCTGAAGCAGAAAAAGAGATTATATTTTCATCACAAACGGCTTTTACAGTTGTGTTTCCTTCTTTTTCAAAAATTGAAATCAAAGTTGAAATATCTTCTGCTTTATCTGTATTTTTATTGTACCACGAATTGAATAATTGTATGAAAATCCATTGCGTATGTTTGTAATAATCAGCATTTGATGTACGCACTTCTCTACTCCAATCGAATGAAAAACCAATTTTGTCTAATTGTTCCCGATAACGTGCGATGTTTTCTTTGGTAGTTGTATCTGGATGTTGCCCTGTTTGTATAGCATATTGTTCTGCTGGCAAACCAAAAGAATCGTAACCTTGTGGATGCAAAACATTAAACCCTTTATGACGTTTGAATCTTGCCACAATATCTGAAGCGATGTATCCTAACGGATGTCCAACGTGTAATCCTGCACCAGATGGATAAGGAAACATGTCCAAAACATAGTATTTTGGTTTTTCGCTGTTATTTGACGCAACAAAAGTTTGGTTTTGTGCCCAATATTTTTGCCACTTGGCTTCGATTTTTTCGTGATGGTATTTCATTCTATTTTATTATTTTGCTAGAAAGTTGTTTGATTTGGCTTTCTAGTTTTTGTTAAATGAGTAACAAAGATTATTTTTTTTAGTCTTTGTCTTAAGGATTTGAAAATGATTTAAAATTTAGCCCCGATGGAAGTGAAAATCCTGTTCTTGCGAGCTTGCAAAGCAAGAAGAGATTGTAACGAACAGCGGGAAAAGGGTAGGTAAATATGCCCAAGCCATTTGCTCCTAATTTTAAAAAAAACAAATTTTATGACGGCAAATTTACGTTTATTGTACGAAAGTCAAAACTTTGAACGTTATAAACTATGATTAAACAAATTCTTTATTATTTTTACCAAATAATTATTATTCTATATGAGTTCTTCTTTCGAAAAATTTCAGAAACGCAGATTAATTTCGTCTTATTTTTCTGTAGTATTAAGTGTTTTTTTGGTACTCTTTTTATTGGGTATTTTGGGTTTGTTTGTGATTAATTCTAAGAAATTGTCTGACGATTTTAAGGAAGAAATTGCCATGACCGTTTTCTTTAAAAACGAAGCTAATGATAGTACATTGGTTGCTTTTGGCGAAAAATTGAAATCTGAACCTTATGTAAAAACGTCTGTTTATGTTACCAAAGAACAAGCGGCAAAGCAACATACAGATATTATTGGGGAAGATTTCTTGACTTTTCTTGGTGAAAATCCGTTGCAAAATTCTTATGATATTCATTTGAAAGCTGATTTTATAGATACTGAAAATATTCGGAAAATAGAAAGTGATTTGCGTACTAACGAAATGGTATCTGATGTGGTTTATGACAAGCAACTTGTGAACTTAGTAAATGACAATATCAAGAAAGTGAGTATGTGGATTTTGATTATAAGTGGCATATTTGCCCTAATTGCTGTTTTGCTTATCAATAGTTCTATGCGATTATCTATTTATTCTAATCGTTTTATTATCAAGACTATGCAAATGGTTGGCGCTACAAAATCGTTTATTAGAAAACCCTTTATTATTAGAAGTGTAAAATTGGGAATTATAGGTTCTATACTAGCAATTTTGGCTTTGATAGGAACTTTGATTTATTTGAATACTAGTTATCCCAATTTAAAAATACTTGATAATCAATTGTTAATAGGTGCTGTATTGCTTGGTGTATTGATCGTTGGCATTTTAATTACTTGGATAAGTACTTTTTTTGCTACACAACGCTTTTTGAATTTAAGAACCGACGACCTTTATTGATATAAGATTGCTGATTAACGATTTAAGATTTTTGAATTAAAAAAAAATATGATGAAAAACGAGGAACAACCTAAACCTGATTTTCTTTTTGATAAAATAAATTATAAAATTCTTTTGATTGGACTAGTAGTCATTGCTCTCGGATTTATATTAATGTCTGGCGGTGGTAGTGATAATCCAAAAGTTTTTAGCGAAGCAATTTTTGATTTTAGAAGAATACGTTTGGCTCCTACTACCATTTTAATTGGTTTTGGAATTACGATTTATTCTATTTTAAAAAATCCAAAAAAGCAATAAATGGATACATTACAAGCTATTTTTCTTGCTATTATTGAGGGTATTACTGAATTTTTGCCTGTTTCTTCTACAGGACATATGATTATTGCAAGTTCGTTTTTTGGGATTGCCCATGACGATTTTACCAAATTATTTACCATTGTAATTCAACTTGGAGCGATACTCTCGGTTTTGGTTTTATATTTCAAACGCTTTTTTCAAACATTAGATTTTTATTTTAAATTATTAGTTGCCTTTATTCCAGCTGTGGTTTTTGGGCTTTTGTTTAGTAAAAAAATTGATGCTTTATTAGAAAATCCAGTAACCGTTGCTATTTCATTATTATTGGGTGGAATAATCTTATTGAAAGTAGATGATTGGTTTACTAATAAAGAAGAAACACAACATTCGCAAGAGATTAGCTATTTACAAGCATTCAAAATCGGATTGTTTCAATGTCTTGCTATGATTCCTGGAGTTTCTAGAAGTGGCGCAAGTATCATTGGCGGAATGTCTCAGAAACTATCTAGAACAACCGCTGCCGAATTTTCGTTTTTTCTTGCTGTACCAACAATGTTTGGAGCAACACTTAAAAAATGTTATGACTATTATAAAGATGGCTTTGTGCTTTCTCACGATCAAATCAATTACCTTATCATTGGTAATATTGTGGCTTTTGTTGTGGCTCTTTTGGCAATTAAATCATTTATTGGATTTCTGACAAAAAATGGATTTAAAGTTTTTGGATATTATAGAATCATTGTTGGAATAATATTGCTTTTGATTCATTTTTTCATTCATCCACTTACAGTAATATAATGACTGCGGAAGAATATCTAGAAGGTCAAATTTTATTAATTGACAAACCTTTGACTTGGAGTTCTTTTCAAACGGTTAATAAATTAAAATATATTTTAAAAAGAAAATTCGATTTACCTAAAAAATTTAAGATTGGTCACGCAGGTACTTTAGACCCACTTGCGTCTGGTTTGTTGATAATTTGCACAGGAAAATTTACCAAAAAAATTACAGATATACAGGCGCAAGCCAAAGAATATACTGGAACTTTTTATGTTGGTGCTACAACACCTTCGTACGACTTAGAAACCGAAATAGATCAAACTTTTCCGACGGAACATATAAATGAAGATTTGATTCATAAAACTATTTTTCAATTTCTTGGAGAAATAGATCAAAAACCACCTATTTTTTCTGCGATAAAAAAAGATGGCATTCGGTTATATGAACACGCGAGAGCAGGAAAAACTGTTGAAATTGCTCATAGAAAAACCACCATTCACGAATTTGAAATAACTAGAATTGCACTTCCAGAAGTTGATTTTAGAGTGGTTTGCAGCAAAGGTACTTATATACGTTCACTGGCTTATGATTTTGGTGATGCATTAAAATCTGGCGCTCATTTGATAGAGTTGAGAAGAACAAAAATTGGTGATTTTGATGTAAAAAACGCATTGGATGTCACTTTATTCGAAGGAAGTTTAGAGGAAAATTAATTTTCAATCAAAATCATCAAATCGATAATTTCTTTTTGAGTACTTAAACCTTTATCTTGCAAATACCACATTTGCAATTCAATTTTGGCAGTTTCATCTATTATGCCATATTGTTCCTTATAGCTTTTTATTAATTGGGTTGCTCCTTTTGGTCTTGGTCCCCAATTTTTTAAAACTTCTAATGTTTCTTTTTCTAAAATAAGAAGTTTCGGAATAGATTTAGATCCGTTGGTTAAAAACATATTCATCAACTCTTGATTTTCATCTCTAAAAACAATTTTCAAATCAATAGCCACAGCAAGTAACGCCATTTTATTAAAAATGGGCAACAACTGAGCTGCATCACCACACCATCCTTCAGACAAAACCAACCAAATATACTTACCTTTCAAAGATAATAATTGCTGAATACAGGTTTCATCGATTGTCATTGTCTTATCTAATCGATGCATTCTCACTTCATTGAGTTTGCTATAATTGGTTAAATCATCAGATTGTTCATCCCCAGAAGAAAGTCCTTGGTGTAGCAAATCTGATACAATTTTTCTATACCCATCATATGTATGACTTTTCAACAAACTTTCTGCAATAAACATTTTCATAATAGAAGTTTTTGTTATACAAATTTACAGAATATCTAATAATATGTTGTTGATAATTGTCAGTAATTCATATTTAAAATTAAGTTAAAAAACTTAAATAACAACTTTTAAAATATAAAGTTCATTTATTTGAAATTAATCTTATTTTTATCATAAAATTATAAAGCCAATACACTAAATTTTAATCCATCAACTATGAACTTACAAAATAAATCAATAGGTTATGTCCTTTCTGGTGGCGGATCTAAAGGTTTGGCAGAAGCTGGTGCAATAAAATTTTTAGAAGAGCAAAATATTTTTCCTTCACAAATATCTGGCACAAGCGCCGGTTCTATTGTTGCAGCACTTTATGCTTGGGGAAAAACACCCGAAGAAATATTAGAATTCTTTAAATCAATCTATTTTTTTCAATGGAAACATATAACATTGTTAAAAGCTGGCATTATCGATTCGGATTCATTCAAAAAATATTTTGAAGATATTTTTCATGACGCAACTATTGCTGATTTGAAAATTCCGATACATATTACTGCAACAAATATGATAAAAGGAGAATTGAAAGTTTTTTCAAAAAATACAAAAGTTGTTGACGCTGTTTTAGCTTCATCTGCTTTTCCTGGTGTGCTTTCACCTTATATCATTAATGGAAAAATTTATAGCGATGGTGGTATTTTGAACCATTTTCCTACAGATTTGCTCAAAGACAAATGCGATTTTATTATAGGAATTTATGTAAGCCCAATAAACACTATTATTGCCAAAGATTTAAATTCAATTAGATCTGTCACTACAAGAGCTTTTGATTTGCTATCAGCTCATTCAAATTCCTTAAAATTTAGTAATTGTGACTGGGTAATACAACCAAAAAAATTATGCAAATACAGTACTTTTGAAACCAACAAACTTAAAATGGATGAAATTTATAATATAGGATATGAAGCAGCAAAAAGCTCGTTTGAAGAATTGAGTCAGAATTTTTAATTTACTATTTCATAAAATCATATAATAACTATATTTGCACTTCAAAAACACAACTAGAATCACAAGATGAAATACAAAAGAATACTTCTAAAACTAAGCGGCGAAGCACTAATGGGTGACAGACAATATGGTATTGATCCTGCTAAATTGGCCGAATATGCCGAAGAAATAAAGCAAATTCACGACAAAGGAGTTGAAATTGCGATTGTTATTGGAGGAGGAAATATTTTTCGTGGTGTTTCTGGGGCAAGTAATGGTATGGATCGTGTGCAAGGAGATTATATGGGAATGTTAGCCACCGTAATAAACGGAATGGCTTTGCAAGGCGCACTAGAAGACAAAGGAATGTTAACTCGTTTACAAACTGCCTTAAAAATAGAAGCAATTGCCGAACCTTACATTAAAAGAAGAGCCGTTCGTCATCTAGAAAAAGGAAGAATCGTAATTTTTGGAGCAGGAACAGGAAATCCTTATTTTACTACCGACACTGCTGCTGTATTGCGTGGTGTAGAAATTCATGCTGATGTAATTTTAAAAGGTACTCGTGTTGACGGAATTTATTCATCTGACCCAGAAAAAGATCCTACAGCAACAAAATTTGATTATATTTCGTTTGATGATGTCTTGAAAAAGGGTTTGAATGTAATGGATACTACAGCTTTTACTTTAAGTCAAGAAAATAAGTTGCCAATAGTAGTTTTTGATATGAACAAAAAAGGAAATCTTATCAAGATTTGCTCTGGCGAAAATATAGGAACAGTAGTAAATGTTTAATTTATAGTTTTAGTTTTTATTGTAATAAAACAACTATTTCAAAAATAATTAATTCAAAAAATATGACTGAAGAAATTGAATTTATATTAGATAGCACCGAAGAATCAATGAATGGTACTATTGCCCATTTAGAAAAAGCATTCTTAAATATTCGTGCAGGAAAAGCTTCTCCTCAAATGCTTGGAAGCGTTTTTGTAGATTATTACGGTTCGCAAACACCACTTTCTCAAATTGCAAATGTCAATGTACCAGATGCAAGAACAATTACGATTCAGCCTTTTGAGAAAAGTATGTTACATACTATTGAAAAAGCAATTATGGTAGCCAATTTAGGTTTTAATCCTATGAATAATGGCGACATCATTATCATTAGTGTTCCACCATTGACAGAAGATCGTCGCCGTGAATTAACAAAACAGGCAAAAGCCGAAGCTGAAGAAGCAAAAATTGGTATACGTAATGTTAGAAAAGATGCCAATTCTGATATTAAAAAATTAGAAAAAGAAGGTACATCTGAAGATATTTGTAAAAGTGCCGAAGACCAAGTGCAAACCTTGACTAATAATTTTATCAAAAAAATAGACGAACACTTGGTTCATAAAGAAGCAGAAATAATGAAAGTTTAATTTTCGTTTCAAATAAGTTTATTAAAATTCCGTTCCATATGTAGAACGGATTTTTTTATTCCTATTTTTGTAAAGCAATAACTGGTTTTTTATGAAATATTTTTTTGGCTTATTCCTCTTATTTTTCTCCACATTTGTATTAGCGCAAAAAACCTACAAGGGTCAAGTTGTTGATTCTGAATCTACTGTTCCGGTTTCGTTTGCAAAAATCACAACCGACGGAAAAACATATTATACTGACTGGGAAGGACGATTTGCAATAAAAATTGAAGATATAAAAAAGCCAATTGTTTTTAGTTATAAAGGTTATATCGATTTTAGTTACACTTTTCATCAAGACACTAAATTTTTATTTATCAAATTGGTTTTTGATTACAATCAACCCAACAATGAGATATATTCTGAAAAATATGTAAATTCTATTGTAAAAAAAGTTATAGAAAAAAAACCCAAAAACAATCCTGAAATTGCCTTTAAAAGTCTTGAATATAAAAATTATGACCACTTATTGGTTACCGCCAATCCGAAATTAATTTCTAGTAAAATAGACACCATCAAAAAGAGAAATTTTTTTGGCAAAATGACCATTAAACTAGATTCTTCAAATTATAAATATAAAAAAATTGTTGAGAAGCAACATTTGTATCAAACAGAGAAAGTAAATCTTATACAACATTATAAAAACAAACGTAAAGAGACTGTTATTGCTACTAGAATGGCAGGTTTTAAACAACCTTTGTATGAATATTTGGGATTAAAACTAATTTCTTATTCTGTTTATGAAAACCCATTTGAGATTTTAGAAATTCCGATACAAAATCCGATTTCAAATTATGGTAGAAGGCTTTATAGTTATAAATTAATTGATTCTTTGAAAATAGAAAACAGAAAAGTGTATCGCGTTTATTTTCAACCAAAAAAATCAAAAGAAAGCAGTCTAAGAGGATTATTGTATGTTGATGCCGAAAATTATGGTATTGCAAAAGCTTTGTATAAAATATATGGCAAAGCGACTATTTCAGCAGTTTATAGTTTTAATTATATCAAAGAGCATAAAATTTGGTTTCCAGAAAAAAGAACTTTTACCGTAACAAAAGGTAATAGTAGTGATGATTTGAAAATTTTGGGTGGTGTAATCAAATTTAGCGCCTACTCCAATCAACGAATGCAAGATGACGCATCAGATCAGTCCTATCTGTTGATAGAATCAAAACCATATGATATCAAAATAAACAAACCAACCTTTATCATACAGCCCAATATAGCTATTGATGTTCCTAAAAGTAGTTTTGATAAAAAAGAAAGTTATTGGAAAACTTTTGCCAAAGACACAATTGATCCTAGAAGAATAAATACATATTCTGCATTAGACAGCTTGTCTGTGGCGGAAAATTTTGAAAAAAAAGTGTTTCTTGGTAAAAAAATCATTAACGGATATTTGCCAATAAGTATCTTAGATGTTGATTTGCGTAGCATTATCAAATACAACAACTATGAAGGTTTTAGGCTTGGATTGGGCGGAACAACAAATAACAAATTATCAGAAAAATATAAAATTGGATTTTTTGGAGCTTTTGGATTAAAAGACAGACAATTTAAATATGGTTTAAATCCTTCTTATTTAATTGACAAACAAACCAACACTTGGGTTGATGCTTCCTACTCTGATGACTTAAGTGAGATTGGTCAAATTCAATTTGCTACTCAAAATAAGCGTTTTAGAATTTATGACCCAAGACCAATAAACGTTTCTACATTTTATGAAAACAAGACAATAGCTGCTTCAATTGAAAGTAAATATTTTCCAAAAACCGAAGCTTTTTTTGGTTTATCACGGTCAGAAATAAATCCATTATTCAAATATAGCTTTATGCCGAAAGATATTGAATATAGTTTTTATAACATTATAACGGCACAATTTGCCATACAATGGAATCCTTTTAGTAGTATAATGCAAACTCCTGTTGGTAGAATAGAAATAGAAAAAAGATTTCCTAAATTTTCATTTCAAGTGACTAAATCAATTCCAAATATTCTTGAAAGCAATTTTGATTTTACAAAAATTGATTTAAAAATAGAACACGACATTTCATACTTATCTGGTCAAAAAACTTCTTTTTTGGTTCAAACAGGTTTTGGTATTGGAGAAATTCCGTTAACACATTTGTATAGTGTAGCGCCAAATAACTTAGATAGAAATACCTTGTTTAAAAGAATAACATTTGCCGGAAAAAATAGTTTTGAAACGATGTATTACAATGAGTTTTTCTCAAGCAAATATGCTTTGTTTCAAGCCAAACATAGCTTTAACAAAATTAGAATTGGAAATAAGTTAAGTCCAACGATTACAGCAGTAACTCGTTTTGTATATGGTGCATTAGACCATCCTGAACATCATAAAAGTTTTCCGTTTAAAACGTTAGAAAAAGGATTTATGGAAAGCGGTGTTGAAGTCAATAAAATATATAGCGGTTTTGGTCTTAATTTATTTTTTAGACACGGTCCAAATAGTTTGCCTAGGTTTGAAGATAATATCGCTTTGAAAATTTCTTTTCAATTGGATTTAGGGTTTTAGATTTATGGCTTTATTATTAATACTGAAGGCACATTGCTTAACCAGACACTTTGAGAGTCTACCAAATTTTTCCAACTTTCTAGACTAATAATCATTAGGTCTTGCTTAGATAAAAATTCTTTTTTCAAGACTCTATCATGTAATAAAGTAATATTGTTTGGAAATTTCTTTTCAAGTGAACTGATGGCGCTTTCCATCAAGAAATTATTTTGTATTAAATTATTAATATCTAAAACAGTAATTTTTGAATCGTTGTTGTAAATTAGTTTTTGGCTATAATCCATCAAGAAGGAATCGTCAGGTGTAAACATGGGTACAAAAACATGATTCACGTTTTGTAAATCTTTATCAATTAATACTCCCAAAGGCATTTTGGTTTTAGAAATAATTTGTCGTGTTCTTTCATCAAACGGAGAATTTTCGAACAAACCTTCTTTACCAGTAAATTTATCAATCAATCGGTCAGGATTTATTATTCTAGTAGTAAATCCTAAAACTTTCCCCAACAATGTTCCTTCAAAAATTGATTTTCCTAAACCTACGAGTAACAAATCATATTCACCTTGATTGGCAATATCTGCAATATCAGTTTCAATATCTACAGTTGCTTTGAAAATGGTGGTAATCTCTTGTTTTAATAATTTGGATTCTTCAATAATTGGTGAAAAACGTTTTTTCTCATAGTCTTCAAGATTATACGAATGCATTTCGTCACTCATAGTAAGATGCATTGCCGAGATACTTGAGGTCGAATATTGTTTTTTTATTAAACTATTGGCAATTCGCAATAATGATTTTCCTTTTTCATTATTCCCAAAAGAAATCAGAATTTTATATACATTTCCTTCACCAGCAGTTTCTGGGATGAGTGCATCTTTTGTTTTAAACACAAGATTAATTAAGTCTAAAGCTGGACCAGTCATAAAAGTTGTAACAAGCGCCATAATTACCATCATTGTAAATATTTCTGAAGTCAATACTCCTAAGTCATATCCTATGTTTAAGACTACCAATTCCATCAACCCACGAGTGTTCATTAAAGCTCCAATGGTTAAACTATCTTTCCAGTTCTGACCAACAAATTTTGCTGCCAATGCACTACCAACAAATTTTCCGATTACAGCAACTAGAATAATACAACCTGTAACTTTCCATAAATACGGATCATTAATCAAGCCTATTTGTGTTCTTAATCCGGTAAAAACAAAAAACAAAGGCAGTAATAAAATTACAGAAACATCTTCTACTTTTTCTATAAATATGGCTCTAAATTTAGCAATATCGGGCATAATTGCTCCAGTCATAAAAGCTCCAAAAAGTGCGTGGATACCTATAATTTCTGTTGTGTAAGAAGACATTATTAACGTAAGGAAGAATATAGCAACAACGGGTTTGTTCAACTTGTTTTTGGTTCTATATAAATCTCCAATACGTTTCAAAAATGGTTTTACAACAAACAACATTAAGGTAACATAACCAATTGCTAAACCAATCACATATAGTGAACTTACAAAAGAACCCGCTTTGACAATAGCAATTACTGCTGCAAGAATACACCAAGCAGTAATATCATCTGCAGCAGCACAAGTGATAACGATCGTGCCTAATCGTGTTTTATGTATTCCTCTTTCTTGTACAATTCTAGCCAAAACAGGAAATGCAGTGATACTCATTGCAATACCCAAAAACAAACTAAAAGATAAAAATTCTATACCTTGAGGTGCAAAACGATGATAAACAAAATAAGCCAAACCTACACCTAAAGCAAATGGTATTACAATACTAGCGTGGCTTATAACTACAGCATCATTGGCTTTGTTTTTTAAAACTTTAAGATCAAGCTCCATTCCGATGACAAACATAAAAAGGATAAGACCAATTTGACTTAAAAATTGTAAATTCCCTAATGAAGCTGCTGGAAATAATGCTAAAGAAAATTCTGGAAAATACATTCCTAACAATGATGGCCCAAGTACTATTCCTGCAATTATTTCTCCAATTACTGTTGGCTGTCCTATTTTTCTAAAAATCCATCCAAAAAATCGCGCTACAATTATTATTGTTATTATTTGTCCCAACAAAATAGCTAAAGGATGTTGCAAATTGTGAATCATAGAATTTAAAAATTCTACCCATTGGTTATTTTTTACAGGCACCATGACAACTTCTCTTCCTTCTTCTAAAAATTTTCCTTTTGATAGAATCCAGTATATTAATACAGAAAAACCTCCTGTAACGGTAATGTAAAATATAGAATTTTTAAAATTTTTCATAGAAAAAAAGCACGGCTTTACCTTGGTTAATTCACTGCATAGATACGCAATCAAATATATAAATTATTAGTTCAAAAAAAATAGTAATGAAAATTTAATACTATTTAAAAAAAATTAGTATTAATCCAATAAAACTCATCATTCTATGAATAAATTTTCTCTTGTTTGATTACCTTTGCACTCGTTTTAAAATTTCAAATGAAAAAGAAGATAAAAGTTGGTTTTTGGGAATTTATTGCTGGTATTGTACTGCGTAATAGAATTACAATATTAATTGTTGTTTTTTTAATTACTGTTTTTTTAGCATTTCAATGGAAAAATGTTGGAATGACCTACAATGAAGCTAATTTATTGCCAAAAAATCATCCTGCAAATAAAGACTATACTCAGTTTTTAAACACTTTTGGAGAAGAAGGAAATCTTGTTGTAATTGGCGTTAAAGACAAAGCTTTTTTTACACCAAAAGCATTTGCCGCTTGGACACAAATGATGAATTCTTTAAAAAACCATAAAGAAATTGAACTTGTTGTATCTATAAATGATTTAAAGAAATTAGAAAAAGACACCATAAACGAGAAATTTCAATTGGTGCCATTTATTGATCAAAAACAAACTGGCAATAAGACTTACCTTGCTTCTATAAAAAAACACCTTTTTAACGATTTGCCTTTTTACGAAGGATTATTATTCAACAAAAAATCTGGAAGTATTCGCGGAGCATTATATATCAACAAGAAAGTTGTGAACTCGCCAATTAGAAAAGAATTTATCCTAAATGTTTTAGTTCCCCAAGTTGACAAATTTGAAAAAGAAACAGGTATTGATTTGAAAGTTTCTGGAATGCCATACATAAGAACCATCAACACCGAAAATATGAAAGGTGAAATTGGGCTTTTTATTGGTGCCGCGTTATTCATCACATCTTTAATATTTTTCTTGTTTTTTAGATCCTTTAGAGCGACTTTTATTTCAATTTGTATCTTGATTTTTGGGGTAATGTGGTCTTTTGGAACTTTAGGATTAT
>JAYTNO010000270.1:0-16169 GCA_043748275.1 Flavobacterium sp.
GCAACTATTGATATGGCTTTTGCTTCACCAATTCCTTTAAAAGTGGTCAGTTTTGAAATAGATAATTTCCCTAAAGCATTAAGATTATTGTCTACGCTAGACAGAATTCGTTTTGACAATTCTACAGCGCTTTCGTTCCTACTTCCAGAACCTATTAGAATAGCAATCAGTTCTGCATCACTAAGAACTGATTTTCCTTTGTGCATTAATTTTTCTCGTGGCTTATCATCTTCTGCCCAATTTCGAATTGATAAAGAATTATTTTCTTCCATAATATATCAGAAAACAGTTTTTAACGTTATTAGAATAAAAAGTTAAAAGTATGAAACCATTTTATTTATTACTAACAACAATTACTTTTTTCGCTTCAGGCTTTCAAAATTTTGAAGATAAAAAAACTTTGTTACCAAAATCATTTGAAGAAAAAATATCTGATGCAGCCATTTCAATTGTTGATTCAACTATAAAATATGACCCAACTTATTTTACAATAAATTATCCAAATGGTGATGTACCAAAAAATAAAGGAGTTTGTACTGATGTTATTATTAGAACTTATAGAAAATTGAATATTGATTTACAAAAAGAAGTTCATCTTGATATGCTTTCTAATTTTAATAAATATCCCAAAAAATGGAATTTAAAAACAACTGACACTAATATAGACCATCGTCGAGTTCCTAATTTAGAAGTTTTTTTTACAAGAAAAGGTCAAAAATTAGAAGTTTCAAACAATGCAAACGACTATAAAACAGGTGAAATTGTAACTTGGATGATTGGAAAAAAACTACCACATATCGGTATCATAACCAAACTAAAATCAGCTGATTGCAAAAGACCACTTATTGTTCATAATGTAGGAAATGGTCAAGTTTTAGAAGATTGTTTGTTTGATTATCAAATTGTTGGGCATTTTAAATATCTTAATCAATCAAACTTTTTACCTCATCAAAATTAAGTCCTCCATAATTTCCAGAACTCATTAATAAAAGTGCTGAATTATCTAAATTTTGACTGAAAAGAAAATTCTTAAAATCGGCTGGATTGGTATAAATAATCAAATCTTTACGGTTGAAAGATTTTGCAATTTGATCATAAGTAACTTCTTCTAGTTGCTTGATTTTTACTGCATCTGGCGAATAGAATACAACTGCAACATCAGCATAATCTAGCGCTCCTTGATATTCTTTTAGAAATTCTGCATTCAAACTGCTGTAAGTATGCAATTCTAGACAAGCGACAACTTTTCGAGAAGGATATTGCTCTTTTACGGCTTTGGTTGTTGCAGCAACTTTACTTGGCGAATGTGCAAAATCTTTATAAGCCACTTTGGTTTTGCTTTCTGCAATTTTTTCTAATCTTTTTGATGCACCTTTAAAAGAAGCTATGGCTTCATAAAAATCAGCTTCATCGACTCCCATATTTTGACAAATCCATTTTGCTCCAGCTAAATTATTGAGATTATGCGCTCCAAAAACTTCAATTGGCATATCTCCTTCTGGGGTTTCTAATAATGTTAACCCATTTTCAACTTTATAATTTGGTGTTGTATAAGGCAATTTTCTGATAGGATTTGTTGCTTCTTCAGCTACTCTTTTTACTTCTGAATCATCTTCATTATAAACCAAAATTCCACCATTGGTGATAAGTTGAATGAAAATTTTGAATTGATCAACATAGTTTTCATAGGTTGGAAAAACGTTTATATGATCCCAAGCTATACCAGAAATCAATGCTATATTAGGTTGATAAAGATGAAACTTTGGCCTTCTATCCATCGGAGAAGAAAGGTATTCGTCTCCTTCTAAAACTATAAAATCATTTTCTTCTGTTAGATGCACCATTGTATCAAAACCTTCTAATTGTGCGCCAACCATATAATCTACTTCGATATTATGAAAATGCATTACGTGCAAAATCATTGAGGTAATGGTCGTTTTTCCATGAGATCCGCCAATTACAACTCTAGTTTTATTTTTGGATTGTTCGTATAGAAATTCAGGATAGGAATAAATTTTCAACCCCAACTCTTGCGCTTTTAACAATTCTGGATTATCTGCTTTTGCGTGCATTCCTAAAATAATTGCTTCAATATCTGACGTGATTTTTTCAGGAAACCAACCCATTCCTTGAGGTAACAATCCTTTTTTTTCTAATCTTGTCCTTGAAGGTTCAAAAATTGCATCATCGCTACCTGTTACTTGATATCCTTTATTGTGTAATGCTAATGCAAGATTGTGCATTGCACTTCCGCCAATTGCTATAAAATGTGTACGCATTTATTGTTTATTTTTTTGATTAAAAATCGCCATAGTCTGTTTGGCTTTTTCTGGTTGTTTCATTTTATTTTGATATAAATCAGCTAATTTTAGATACGAAGTTTTAGAATTTCCAACTTCAATTGCTTTTTTATATTGCATTTCTGCTTTTGTATATCTGTTAAAATATTCTTCTATATGTCCACGAGATAAATAACCATCAATTGGTGATATTTTCAACAATTCGTCAGAATATTTAATGGCTTTTCTTTCACTACCACCAACAATACCAGGCAATTGAAGATATACTTCTATCAAAGCCCAACGAGCACCAATGTGTTTTGGGTTTAAAAAAATAGCTTTTTCAAAAGCAGCTTTCACATCATCCATCATCGATAATGCTTTGAATTTATTACATTCCTTGGCTTGCATTCCGAGTGCGCCACCATATTTATAAAAATAATCTGATTCTGTGGGTTTTAATTTTTTTAATTTTTCGTAATAAGGAATTGCTTTATCCCATTTTTTGAAATTGCATTGAATGTCGCCAAGATATTCTATACTTTTTAGGTCATTTGGATTTTGTTTTACTACTTTCTCAAAATAGGATTTTGAAAGTTCCCATTTATTTGATTTAAAAAGTGTTTCTCCTTTTTCAAAATCGGATTGTGCCATTATTAAAGATGGAGAAATGAATAAAAAAAATAGAAAATATTTCATTTTTGAATTATAAAAATCAAAAATAGTAAATAATAATTGTAATATTTTAAATTGAACAATGATAACTCAATTATTGAATTTTTTTAGATTTAAAACACAAAGAATATTAACTTCTGTTTAAGTAGTTTTTTATTTACAATTTTAAATAAATTATTTTCAATTTACTTCTTAAATTTATATTATTCCTTTATTATTTGTTAATAATGTTGGTTTTATTATGACTAAAAGAAGAATGTTATTAACAATTTATCAATCGATTGAAAAAATATTATTATTTTTATAATACTATTTTTAAATAGAAAAACAATGATTAAAAATTACACATTAAACAAAAAATCAAATTCTCTTTTTTTATATTCAAAAAATATCTTTGAACATAAGGGTTTGACATATAGCACTATATCATCAAACAAAACTAAATTAATCTTATTTTTTTTTACTTTTTTAATATTTAATATAACAAATGCACAAGTTACTTTAATCTCTCCAACTGGAGATGGTGGATTTGAAACTGGAACAACATTTGCAGCAAATGGATGGACTACTATAGCTTCTGCAAATAGTTATTGGGAAGTTGGGACTGTTGCTACTCAATATGCTGGAAGTCGAGGTACATATGTAACACTTAACGGAGGTACATACTCATATGATACTGGTACATCAAGAACCTCCCATTTTTATAGAGATGTTGTAATTCCAAGCGGAGCTACTGCAATTACTTTATCCTTTTATTGGAAAGGTAAAGGAGAGTCTGGTTATGACAGAGCACTGGTTTATACTGCTCCAAATTCAGTAACTCCAGTTGTTAATGTACCTGCTCCATTTTCAACAACAATAACTGGTGCTACACTAGTTTGGACACAACCAACAGCACAAACAACTCTAGCTTATACTCTAGCCACCATTACATTACCTAATTCTCTAGCAGGTACTACTGTTAGATTAATATTTACTTGGCAAAATGATGCTTCAGGAGGAACTGTACCTGGTGCTGCAATTGATAATATTTCACTTGTTTATACCGCATTATTACCTTGTGTAACTCCTTCAAGTCAAGCATCTGCATTTGTATTAGGAACTCCAACATCTACAAGTGTTCCTGCAAGTTTTAGCGGATCTGCAAATGAATATTTGGTAATTCAATCTACATCAAACACACCTCCAACTCAACCTGTTAATGGTACTATTTATAATGCAGGAAATATTGCAACTTTAAGAAGTGGATTAACATTTATTCAAAGTAATAATACTACTAGTATTCCCGGAACAGGATTAAATGGCAATACTCGTTATTATTATTTTATTTATGCTTATAATAATACTTGTACTGGCGGACCACTTTATAATACATCTGGTCCTTTAACTGGTAATGGTACAACTTGCCCTGCAATTCCAAATACTGTTACAACAGCAAGTGTAGGTACAAATAATTTTACACTAAATTGGGCAACACCTACTGGCGGAAGCTCATCACCAATAACTTATTCGATACAAGTTACAACAGATGCTGGATTTACATCAAATGTTGCAGGTTCTCCATTTTCTGTTGTAAACCCAACTGTTACATTAAATGTTGGAGGATTAAGTAGTGGTACTTTATATTATTATAGAATATTAGCTAATAACGGTTGTAATAGTGCTTATGTAAATGGAAATGTTGGTACAACTTGTGTTGCTTCTAATGTTCCTTATACTCAAAATTTTGATGGTGTTACACAACCTGCAATACCAACTTGTTTGAGTGTTGAAAATACTAATAGTGATACTAAATTATGGAAAACTTGTGATGGAACATCTTTAGGAAATGCCACAATTGTAACTCCAAATTCTGGAATAAATCAAATGGGAATTGCTTACGATGGTACCAATGCAATGAATGATTGGTTTTATTTGAATGGAATTAATTTAACTGCTGGTACTTCTTATAGATTAACATTTTACACAAGAGCTTATGTTTATTCTGGTTCTGATGAAAAATTAGAAGTTAAATATGGTACAGCTGCAAATTCAGGATCAATGACAACTACTTTATTTCCTAGCACAACAATTCTAGGAAACATTGCTTATACTCAAAAATTTATTGATTTTACTCCATCTAGTACTGGAGTATTTTATATTGGTTTTCACGGAATTACTCCAGCAAATGTTTGGTACTTATTTGTTGATGATGTAAGTGTGACATTAAGTCCTACTTGCTTTCCTCCAACTTTAACAGCAACAACTGCTATAACAAATACAACAGCTACAATAAATTGGACGGCTCCATCTAGTATTCCAGGAAGTGGATATCAATATATTGTTTCAACAAGCAATACAACACCTGTTATAGCAGGTACAGCTACTGCTGGATTAACAGCAAACATTACAGGTTTGACTGCAAATACTACATATTATGTATTTGTTAGAAGTAATTGTGGAAGTGGTGATTTTAGTGTTTGGACTTCTCCTGGAAGCTTTTTTACTGGATATTGCTCTTCGACTTCAACTTCAACCACTTATTACATAAATAATTTTTCTACAACTGGCGGTACAGCAAATATTACTAATAATGGTTCTGGATATTCTGCAACTGGTTACGGAAATTTTATTGCCCAAACAGTTAGTCAACAACCTTATGGAACAGTCAATTTTTCATCAGCTTATACTGGAGGTTCTTTTGGTTTTAATATTTGGATTGATTGGAATGATGATTTAGATTTTTCTGATATTGGCGAAAAAGTTTTTGCCTCTGGCGGTTATAACGTTTCAAATACTGGAAGCTTTACAGTTCCTGCTTCTGCAACAGTTGGTAATCATAGAATGAGAATTCGTGCCGATTATTTAGCAACCAATCCATCTGAATGTAGTTCTATTGGAAGTGGTGAAACTGAAGATTATACATTTACCGTTATTCCTTTACCTTGTGGAAGTAATCCTTCAAATATAACTGTTAGTGCTATTGGATTAACAACTGCTACAGTTTCTTGGACAGCTGCATCACCAGCGCCAGCAAGTGGTTATCAATATATTTATTCAACTTCAGGAACTCAACCTGGTCCAACAACAGTTGCATCAGGAACAACTGGTGCAGGTGTTACAACTGTAAATCTTACAGGATTAACATTTGGAACTTTTTATAATGTTTGGGTACGATCTAATTGTGGTGCCAATCAAGGTGTTTGGGTTGGTCCAATAACATTTACAACTACAATTACACCTCCAGTAACCACAAATGCAACTATGTGTGAAGGCGGAAGTGGAACATTAACCGCAACTGCAGTTTGTACCAATTTATCAAATTTAGGAACTACAATAAATGGTGGTTGGGATCAAGGTTCAGATCCAAGAGCTATTCGCCCTGTTATATTTATGACAAATGCTACTGGTTGCCAATTTGATGGTACAGGATTAACTTCAAATTATACTGCTTTAGATTTTCAAGTAAGTGTAACAGGAAGTTATGTATTTACGATGGCAAGTACTACCGCATATGACGCAATGGGATATATAGTTATTAATCCTTTTACTCCAGGTTCATGCGGAAGTGGCACTTGGATTACAGGAGATGACGATAGTGGTCCAACTGCATTAGAACCACAAATGACAGCAACACTTACAGCCGGAATTACCTATACATTAATTTCAACTTTATATTCTGGGTCAAGTATATTGATAACAAATACGTATCAATGGAATGTAACTGCACCACCTGGAGGTTATATTTCTGGAGTTATTGGCGGAAGTATTCAATGGTATACCGCTGCAACTGGTGGACTTCCTATTGGTTCTGGAACGCCATTTAATCCTGTTGGAGTTACAGGTTCTGGATTACCTAATACAAATACTCCTGGAACCACAACATTCTACGCAGCATGTCCTAGTAACCCAACGATAAGAACAGCTGCAAATTTTGTTATTAATGGACCAACCTCTACTATAACAGGAAGTGGTAGTACTTGTTTAGGAAATGCTTCTTTAAGCATTGCACTTACAGGTTCATCTCCTTGGAATTTTACCTATACAGATGGAACAACACCAGTAACCGTTACTGGAAATACTACAAATCCATATGTAGTTACAGTTGCACCAGCAATTACTACAACTTATACCGTTAGTGCTTTAAGCGATTTAAATTGTACTGCAGTTGCAGCAAGCAGAATTGGAAGTGCAACAATTAGCAATACAAAAACTTGGAATGGAACAAGTAGTACAGATTGGAATACAGCTGCAAACTGGACGCCATCTGTGGTTCCAACATCTAGTGATTGCGTTGTGATTCCGAATGTAACAAATGACCCTATCATTTCTGGTACTTCTTATAATGCTTATGCAAATAATTTGACAGTTTTGAATGGAGGGATTTTACAAATAAATTCAACCAATTCAATAACAGTTACGGATATTGTTAATGTTAATGCTGGTGGTCAGTTTTTGATAAAAAATTCGGCGAGTTTAATACAAATAAACAATGTGAATAATATTGGAACAATAAATATGGAAAGAATAACTCCACCTATTTATCGATTTGATTATACTTATTGGGGTTCACCTGTTACATTAGCTTCAAATTATACATTGGGTGCTTTATCGCCAAACACACAACCTGATAAATATTATAGTTGGATTCCAACAGTTGGTGGAAATTTTGGAAATTGGAATCAAGAATCTGTAGCTACTATTATGGATCCTAGAAAAGGATATATTATTAGAGGTCCAAACACTTACTCTAGTTCTCCAGCAATTAAAGCACCATATACAGCAAATTTTATAGGCACTCCAAATAATGGAGATATTTCTTGTCCGATTTTATACGGAACACTTGGTGCAGGAACAAATAATGATAAATACAATCTTTTAGGAAATCCATATCCATCAGCAGTAAGTGCAAGTGCCTTTTTGAATCTTGCCAATAATGCTAATGTCATAGATGGAACTATTTATTTCTGGACTCATAACTCTCCACCAAGTACAACTTATGTAGATCCATTTTATGGAGATTTTGTTATTAATTACACTGCAACTGATTACGCAACATGGAATAAATTAGGTGGAGTTGGAACAGCAGCAACAACTGGAGGTTCAGCACCAAATGGATTTATTGCTGCTGGGCAAGCATTCTTTACTAGAAGTTTAGCAACGATACCTGGTGGTCAAGCTATCTTTAAAAACAACATGAGAGTTACAGGAAATAATGCTCAATTTTTTAGAAACGCTACTAATTCTGAACCTAATCCTACAGCTTTAGTTGATGATACAGATTTTGAAGTACATCGTATTTGGTTGAATATTATAAATAATGCTGGTGCATTTAATCAAATTTTAATAGGTTATGCAGAAGGTGCAACAAATGATTGGGATAGAGGTTTTGATGGTATTAGACTTGATGTAAATTCTTTGAATTTATATTCAATATTACCAAATGAAAACCTTGTTATTCAGGGTAGAGCTTTGCCATTTAATGTTAATGATGAAGTGCCATTAGGCTTTAAAACTGTGGTAGCAGACACATACTCAATCAGAATAGATCATTATGATGGACTATTTGAAAATCAAAAAATTTATATAGAAGATAAGTTATTAAATATCATTCACGATATCAAACAAAGTCCATATGAGTTTACAGCTGAAGCTGGTATATTTAATGATCGTTTTGTATTAAGATATACTACACCAAGTCTAGCGAATGAATCATTTAATCCAAATGCAATCATTGCTCAAATTAATAACGAAAAACTAATAGTAAAATCTTCTTCGAATATAGAAAATATAGATGTTTTTGATGTTACAGGAAAATTAATAAAAACGTTCCATACTACTCAATCAAACAATCAAATTACTCTTGATTTTATATTTGCAAAAAGTGTATATTTTGCTAAAATTAAATTAGAAGATGGAAGTATTGTCACTAAAAAACTAACAAATTAAAAGATTTAAAATAGCATAAAAATACCCCCAAATAGTGTCTAACTTTTTGGGGGCAGTCTATATAAACTCGGGATTTTTTTATTTTTTCTAAGGACAAGTTGGGTCTAGATGTTTTCTTAATCTAGTTAGAGAAGTTCCATCATCAGAACAATCAGGAATACCTTTAATTTCAGTTTCATCAATTGTAGTGGATGGATTATCAATTACCGGATTGTAAGGATAATATAAACTCAATCCTGGAGCACCAGAAGGTTTTTTAATTTCATTTTTAGTTAAATAACCATCACCATCATCATCAGCATCTAAATAATTTTGAATACCATCTCCATCAGTATCATCATTTGTAAATTTTCCATCTCCATTTAAATCTTCATCATCAGAATAAATTTTATCTCCATCTTGATCTGATTTTTTTGCATCGTATAGTTTGAAACTAAAAATAAGTGGTGAATAGGCAGGAATTGTAGCAGTAGTTATATTAAAATACCCTAAACCTGAAGGCAAAAACATTACACCAGCACCAAAACCACTATAAATTGGGCCATTTGGACCAGGATTTTCACTCATGACACCTGAAGTAAAAAAAGGAAATATCTCTTGCCATCCAACTATAGTTCTACTTAAATCAAAATAATTATCAGGATAAGGAACATATTCAAAACGTTTTGGCTCAGCATCTTTTGCAAGGTACGACCCATCATATGATGCTAAAACAAGATCTACTCGTTTTGGTTTTGTACCATTTACAGCATCACCATCTTTTAATTTTAAATAATATACTTTATAATTTACACCATGTAAATTAACTTCTATAAATGTAAGAGAAGGAAATGTTGGTAAATCTAAATAAGTCATTATACTTGCTTGATTACCGCCAGTAGGTATTAGAGACAACTTTACATCTTGATCATCTGTTGCTCCAGTGTTTTCTATGTAATGTGTTTTTAAATAATTTTCGATTAAATCATTGTCAGTTGCATATTGTGTTGAATATGCCCTAACCGCTTCAACACTAGTATCGTCTTTTTCTTTACAAGAAAATAATACTCCAAGAGTAGAAATTACAATAAAATAAAACTTAAATTTGTTCATTATAGTAGTTTTTTTAGTGTCGCAAGATACAATATTGATTTATTTTTGTAAACAATTTAACGTCGATTTTAGAAAAATATGAGAGTTGATAAATATTTGTGGTGTGTTCGTTACTATAAAACCCGAAATATGGTAACCGAAGCTTGCAAAAAAAACCATATTACAGTGAATGGTCAGGTTGCAAAACCTTCGAAAGAAGTATTTCCAACTGATAAAATTACTTTTAGAAAGGACCAAATTACTCAAATTATTATAGTTTTAGATATTCCAGAAAATCGTGTTGGAGCAAAACTTGTAGATATATATAGAAAAAACGAAACTCCGGCAGAGGCTTTTCAACATTTAGAATTATTGAAACTTTCTAAAGAACATTATCGCAAAACTGGTGATGGTAGACCAACAAAAAAAGACAGAAGAGATTTAGTAGATTTTGAAAATGAAAATGAAGATTCGGATTCAGAATAAATAAAAACATAGCAAATAGAATAAATGCATCAAAATATTATTTTAACACATAAAGAAATAGAGCATAAAATAAAAAGAATTGCTTACCAAATCTACGAAACTTTTGTAGATGAAGAAACGATTATCATTGCTGGTATTTCTAGTAACGGGTTTGTATTAGCTCAAAAAATAGCTGTAGAATTATCTCAAATTTCTACTATAAAAGTCAAACTTTGTGAAGTTTTTATAAATAAACAAAATCCAAATTCTACTGTAACCACATCTTTGCCAAAAGTAGAATATCAAAATCAAAGTATTATTCTTGTGGATGATGTTTTGAATTCTGGAACTACATTAATATATGGCGTAAAACACTTTCTAGAGGTTCCTCTTAAAAAATTTAAAACTGTTGTTCTAATTGATAGAAATCATAAAAAATATCCTGTGAAAGCTGATTTTAAAGGTATATCATTAAGCACATCATTACAAGAGCACGTTCAAGTAGTTTTTGACAAAGAGGAAGATTATGCTTATTTAAATTAACAATTCTTCAATTTCTTGAACTATTTCTTCAATTGATTTTTTGTCAACCTTAATTATGATATTTGCTTGATTATAAAAAAAACTTCTCTCAAAAAGTTGTTTAGCAATAAACTCTTCAATTTCATCTGGTTTTAAATTTGCAATTAAAGGTCTTTGATTTTTATTTGAATATATAGTTAAACGACCATAAAGCTCCTCTAACGAAGCCATAAGATATATAGTAACACAACCTTTTTCTTTCAACAAATTCATATTATTTGAATAACAAGGAGTGCCTCCACCAAGACTTAAAATGAAATTTTCATTTGTCTCTATGAAATTTTTTAAAGTTTTGTGTTCTAATTTTCTAAAATAAACTTCACCTTTAGTCTCAAAAATAGATTTTACAGTTAATTTTTCTTCGTTTTCAATTATTTGATCTAAATCTTCGAAAGGCAAATTCTGCTTTTGAGACAAAAATTGAGCAATTGTCGTCTTACCTGACCCCATATACCCAATAAAAACTATTTTATCCATATTAACAATTGCTTATATATTAAGGCATTAAGACAATTTAGTAAAAAAAGGTAAATTTAAAATAAAATTGCTTTGAAAAATAAATAATAAGGTCATATATTTGCACCCGCATTGAAGAAAAGGTTTTTGACTTGATAGCTCAGTTGGTAGAGCACATCACTTTTAATGATGGGGTCCTGGGTTCGAGCCCCAGTCAGGTCACAATTTTACAATAATCTTCAAGCTAGACTTGATAGCTCAGTTGGTAGAGCACATCACTTTTAATGATGGGGTCCTGGGTTCGAGCCCCAGTCAGGTCACAAAAGTCGAGCAATTTTGCTTGACTTTTTTTTTACAATTTGGCCACGTGGAGAAATTGGTAGACTTGCCAGCTTGAGGGGCTGGTGTTCGCAAGAACGTGTGGGTTCGAATCCCACCGTGGTCACTTTAATCTTTCAATCCCTTTACTTTATAGGGGTTTTTTATTATTATCACTTTCTAACTGATAATATTATTTTAATTTTAATTATGATATAAAACTTAAATTATAAAAATTAATTACGAAACTAGTATCTTTAGCCAAACCAAAAACAGAATAAAATGCAAGAAGATAATCAAGAAAATTTTAAAAGAGAACTAGGATTACTAGACGGAACAATGTTAGTAGTCGGATCGATGATAGGTTCTGGGATATTTATAGTAAGTTCGGATATGGTGCGCCAAGTAGGCTCTGCTGGATGGCTTATTACTATTTGGATACTTACCGCTTTGTTAACTATTATCGCAGCTGTTAGTTATGGAGAGTTAAGTGCAATGTTCCCTAAAGCTGGCGGACAATATGTGTATATAAAAGAAGCTTACGGTAAATTGATAGGCTTTTTGTACGGCTGGAGCTTTTTTGCAGTCATTCAAACTGGAACAATTGCTGCGGTTGGTGTGGCTTTTTCTAAATTTGCTGCCTATATTTTTCCGCCATTTAGTGATGAAAATATTCTTTTCGAAATGGAAAGTTTCAAGCTTAATGCGGCGCAAATTATTTCTATTATTACTATTATATTACTTACCTACATTAATAGTCTTGGAGTTAAAAACAGTAAGACTTTACAAACTGTGTTGACAGTTATAAAAATTTCATCTCTTCTAGGATTAATTATTTTTGGTTTTATTCTAGCTGCTAAAGCAGATATTTGGAATGCTAATTGGGCTGATGCTTGGAGTTCAAAAACGCTTGACACAACAAGTGGTTATTGGCTTCCAATAAGCGGAACGGCACTTTTATCTGGATTTGTAGCAGCTTTTGTGGGTTCGCAGTTTTCGAGCGTAGCCTGGGAAGGTGTTACTTTTATTGCTGAAGAAATCAAAAATCCCAAACGAAATGTAGGTTTGAGTCTTTTCCTAGGTACGCTCATTGTAGGAGCTATTTATACAATAACTAACGTAATGTATATTGCGGTTATTCCTTTACAAGAAATTGCAACAGCAAAATCAGATAGAGTTGGAGTTGTCGCATCACAGTTTATCTTTGGAGATATTGGGACTTTAATTATAGCTTTAATGATTATGATATCTACTTTTGCTTGTAATAACGGATTGATTATGGCAGGTGCAAGAGTTTATTATACTATGGCAAAAGATGGTCTGTTTTTCAAAAAAGCGGCGAATCTAAATCATGAAAGTGTACCTGCTTGGGCATTGTGGGCACAATGTATTTGGGCTTCTGCATTGTGTTTAACTGGAAAATATGGAGCGTTATTAGATTTTGTTGTAATTATCGTTTTGATATTTTATATACTTACTATTTACGGTATTTTTATTCTTCGCAAAAAAATGCCAGACGTCGAAAGACCTTATAAAGCTTTTGGGTATCCTTTCTTGCCAATGTTATTTATTGTTATTTCCTCAATAATTTCGATTACATTATTAATTACAAAAACTAGCACTTGTGGTTGGGGAGTTTTTATAATGTTGATCGGGATTCCTATTTATTATTCAACAAAATTGAAAAGATAAGGTTACAGGGCAAACGCACCAGTTTTTATTAAAACCATATAATTATCTAAAAATAAAGGGTTTAATGCTTGTTTTATAATTAAAAATATCATATATTATGCTGTTAATCAGTATGTTAAATGATATTTTTTGGCTAGTAAATTAATTAAGGTTTTTTAGCAATTAGAATATAAGAGGCGTAGTTTAAGCAAGCTTCACAACTTAAATGACATCCTTGTTATGGCGAAAATTGCGATAATTTTTGGAGCAGATTCGTGGAATGATATTTAAGAGTATTGTATTGCAAAAGAAGAATGGCTTTCAAAATTTTTGAAATTGCAGAATGGAATTCCATCGCACGATACTTTTAATAGAGTCATTAGTAGCATTGATATTCAGTCTTTTGAAAAGTATTTTATTGAATGGGTAACCACTTTGATTACTTTAACAGGACAAAAAGAAATCATTAATATTGATGGGAAAACTATTCGAGGAGCAAAGCAACAAGGGAAAAAATCACCTATTCATATGGTAAGTGCTTGGGCTTGTGAAAATAATTTGGTTTTAGGTCAAATAAAAGTCAATGAAAAATCAAACGAAATTACAGCGATTCCAGAATTACTAGAAATAGTAAGTTTAGGAAATAGTATCATAACCATTGATGCGCTGGTCTGCCAGAAGGAAATCGCATCGAAAATAAAAGAACAAAAAGCCGATTATGTGTTGGCTGTCAAAGAAAATCAAGCACAACTCTATGAAAATATTGAAGATGAGTTTAGATTTTCTAATGAAATAGAAACTTCGCAGTATGTAGATTGTGGACACGGAAGAATTGAAACTCGTAAATGCAGTGTGATAAGCAACTTTAAGCATATTGAAAATAAAGACAAGTGGAAAAATTTTAAGACCATTATACGAATAGAAAGTACTCGAGAATTTAAGAATAGTGATAAACCAAAGCAGAATGCTGTGAGATATTATATTGCAAGTTTGAATGCAAAAGCAACTGAATTTCAAAATATTATTCGCTCCCATTGGTCAATAGAAAACAAATTACATTGGACACTAGACGTTGCTTTTTTAGAAGATCAGAGTAGAAAACGACACCAAAATGCTACCCAAAATTTCTCCGTACTCAATAAAATAGCTCTTAATTTATTAAAAAATGATAAAACAACGAAGGTTAGTATTAAAGGAAAAAGGAAGAAAGAAGGCTGGGATAACGATTATCTCGAATATCTAATCAAATTATGATGCGCTTGCCCTAATAATACCGTCAGGTGAATATAAAATTATAAATAAACAATCGTAAAACGACCTAAAATTTATTTTTATGAAACAAGTATAGTTTGCTCTTTTTAAGGATTACAGAGGCTTCACAGCTAGAAAGTTATCCTTTAAAAGTAGCGATTTTTGAAACTATGGTGGATATAGAATTGGTTAAAAAATTCACTAACATTGGAATTGTACCGCCACTTTTTTATTGGAGAGACAAAACAGGTCATAAAATAGATGTTATTGTGGATAACTCAAATAAAATAACTCCTATCGAAATAAAATCTGGTAAAACCATAAACACCGATTTTTTTAAACACGAAATATACTGGAATAAATTAAGCCAAAACGATAATGCAATAATACTATATTCAAGCGATCAAGAACAACAAAGAAGCGATGGGACATTAGTAACAAATAGGCACAATATCAATGAAATAAATTTTTAATTCTATTAAAAAAAGCTTACCTATTTTTTATACCTTTGCACAATGGAAAAAGAACATCAAATTTTTGGAATTAGAGCAATCATAGAAGCTATTCAATCAGGTAAAGCAGTAGATAAAGTCTTTATACAAAAGGAAATTTCTAGCGAATTGATGAAAGATTTGATGAAAGTAATGAAACGTGCTAACGTAAATTTTTCTTATGTTCCTGTTGAAAAACTCAATAGATTAACCCCAAATAATCATCAAGGTGCAGTAGCAAGTATTTCTCCAATTGGTTTTATAGATTTAGATCATCTAGTAGCATCTACTTTAGAGTCTGGTAAAATGCCTTTGTTTTTGATACTTGATCAAATATCGGATGCACGTAATTTTGGAGCCATAATTAGAACCGCTGAATGCACAGGTGTAAATGGAATTATTGTCCAGAAAGCTGGTTCGGCGCCAGTAAATGGTGATACTGTAAAAACTTCTGCAGGTGCAGTTTTTAACTTGCCAATCTGTAAAGTAGAGCATATTAAAGATGCTATTTTCTATCTTCAAGGTTCAGGAATAAAAACAGTTGCCGCTACAGAAAAAACAGACAAAAACATTTATGAAATTGAATTAAATCAACCTATTGCAATTATTATGGGAAGTGAAGACAGAGGAATTAATCCTTCTGTACTGAAAATTGTTGACGAGAAAGCAAAACTACCAATGTATGGTAGCATAGGGTCACTTAATGTCTCTGTTGCTTGTGGTGCTTTTTTGTATGAAACTGTTAGACAGCGAAGGTAACCTATTCTTTAAATATATTTTTTGCTGTAAATTTCAAATCAGGAAATGTTGGGCTTTGAAGTTTACCGCTTTCTATTATTGGTTTTAAACCAATAAATTTATCCTCTTTTAAAACATATATAAGTATAGTTTTATCAGATTGATTGACAATCCAATACTCTTTTACCCCATTTTCTTCATACAAATCAAACTTAATAGTCATTTCACGTTTCGAGTTTCCTGG
>JAYTNO010000271.1:0-2395 GCA_043748275.1 Flavobacterium sp.
AGTTAGACTATTATTTTCAGCAGAATAAATAGTAAAATAACTTAATGTATTATTCAAGGTATAGAGACTGTTTATAGAAAAATAACTACAAATATCAACTAAAATGAAACGTACAAAAATAGTACTATTTACTTTCGGACTATTTTTAGTCACTACTAGTGTTGAAGCAGAACTTCGACCAGATTCAGTTGTAACAGAAAAAAAAGCTGGAACAAAAAAAGCATGTCAAAATATTGAATTAAAACAATTAATACATCGATTGAGCGAGATAGAAAATAGAGTAAAGAATTAATCGGTAAGTGAAATTCAGCGAGTTGAATATCGTACTGAAGTAAAAGAAATTGAAAAAAAAGTTGAGAAAATGGACGGCATAAATATTTACCTTTCCTTTACGGCTATATTAATTATCATTTTAATATTGATTATTCTTTAAAGGTTCAAATTAAAATATAGCTTTCAAATTAAAATACAACTGGTCAAAATTAGAAGTTGGATTTATTATTGCGATGTAAATATTTACTCTATTCTTATGGCGATTCAGAATTTTATTTTTGAAAACGGGAATAGTTAATTAACCTAACTAAATTATGAATTATAAGAGAGCGATGATAATTGAAGACGAGGTAGATATTTGCATTTTACTTTCCGGTTTTTTGGAAAAGAATTCATTCATCACTAGCTATTCAACCACAATTCAGGAAGGTTTAGTTAAAATAATTGATTTCAAGCCTGAGATATTATTTTTGGATAATAATTTACCTGATGGATCAGGGATTGAAATACTACCTCAAATAAAAAAAACTTTTCCCAATTTGAAGATTATTGTAATTAGTGCATTGAGCAACATGAAAGAAATAGCACTTTTCAATGGGGCGAATGGATTTCTTTCGAAGCCAATCAGTTTTGCGCATTTGAGTGAGTATTTATAAGATAATTTTCTCCAATTTTACTCAAGCACTATTTCGAAAAAAATAAAAGTAGAATATTTTCCACAACCGTACTTTTACTTACCAACTATGGCTGCTTGAATGCAACTCTTTCATGATTTTGACTAAGGTTACTTTGTGGCTGAGTCTTTGAGGCAATTAAATCTAAATCATAAAAATGAAAACATTAGAAACGAAGCCAAAGTCTACCTGGTATAAAGACAATCTACAAGCGACAATTAATAGTAGCATTATTGTAGGAGCAAGCTATATTGTTATTTTCCTTATCGCTAAAATCTTTTCTTTAGCAGAAGTAACATGGCTTCGGTTTCTGAATTATGTAGTATTATTCCCTATTGTTTATGGAGCAGTAGGGAAATATTATGTTCTTCATAAAAATTATATTAATTATTTTCAAGGATTCAGCATGGGTTTTTTGATAGGTTCATTGGGAAGTTTATACTATAGTGTTATTTTCTATTTCTATTTGAAATTTGATCCGCTTTTTATGAAAACCATTTTAAATAAACTACCGGCTCAAATTATTTATCCAGAAATCAGCATAGCATTTATCAATTTTTCGGAAGGGCTCAGCTTTAGTGTAATAGTTGCCTTAGCGATTATGCAATTGTATAAGAGATCAGGAGCATCATCAGCAGAGTTTTGAATATTCTTTTCATATTTTTCAAATCAAATAATTCCAGCTGTTGTGAGTCAATTCATTTCGAGTAAATAATTTGCACTTTAGATAATCATTATTCCAGAAATGATACTCATTTTGATCTTTACATATCAAAAACAATACTCATAAAATAAAGAAACTGGGCCGATAGTAATTTTTACCTAATCACAAAAACGCCACATAGCAGTTGCACGCCGAATAGGTGTTTTTGAATATATTCGTTTATACAGAGAGTATGTAGTTAAAACTTTCGCCTTCTTTGTGATAAACCAAAATTATTATATGATTTACCTGCAAAATCGTTGAATTGGCCGCTCCGTTTTAATAAAGAAAATATTTTGCAAAAAAAATGACAATAATCTAATGGATAGCCTGATCTAAATAAAGAATAGGTTATTTTCTTCATAAAAAAAATGAATTTTAGGATTAATATTGCACCCAATTAAAAAAAATTAGAAAAATCCTACACTCCGTTTTCTATGTTACTCAAGATAAAAGCAATGCTACGATACCCAATACCATTTACACTAGCCATCTTACTTATTGGTGGCAGTTTTTTTCTTGGTAGATTTTTGAATACTAAATCAAGCACTACTATAACTGCTAAAGAAAATTGTTCTGAAACAATGGATCAAATCCGTTTAAAGGGATATGAATATACTCATCCTTTACTCTTAACAGATATTCCGGAACAGAGTAACATGCTTCATAGTATTCAAACTGACATAAGTACATACATCAACGAAGCCAAAAGCACTCAGAAAGCGGATGATATTTCAGTTTATTT
>JAYTNO010000272.1:0-2391 GCA_043748275.1 Flavobacterium sp.
TAGACTGCACCCAAAAGTTTAGACAAATTTATAATTAATTTTGATAATAATGAGCTCGATATTTTATCGGGCTCATTTTGTTTAAATTTGATTTAATTCTTTCGTTATTGTAATAGTTTATATATTGTTTGATTTCGTGTTTTAGTTCCTCTACACTTGCAAATTTTTGTATGTAAAACATTTCTGATTTTAGAGTGCCGAAGAAGTTTTCAATAATAGCATTATCTAAACAATTTCCTTTCCTAGACATACTCTGGATTATTCCTTTTTCTTTTAATAAATATTGATACTGTTTCATTTGATATTGCCAACCTTGATCAGAGTGTAGCATTAGATTAATGTTATTTGGAATTTTCTTAAATGCCTTTTTAAGCATCATAGCTACTTGATTAAACACTGGTCGTTCTGTTAGCTCATAACTAATTATTTCCTGATTAAACAAGTCAATAATAGGTGATAAATACAATTTCTTTCCAGCAACATTAAATTCAGTTATGTCGGTTGCCCATTTTTGATTTGGAGCTTCTGATTTAAAATTCCTCTCTAGAAGATTTGGTGCTATTTTACCTTGTTCTCCTTTATAGGATTTATATTTTTTGACTCTAATAATACTTTTTAAACCTATTAACTTCATTAATCTTAAAACTGTTTTGTGATTGATAACTAAACCTTTATTGTTTAATTCATCTGTAATCCTCCTGTACCCATAACGACCTTTGTGTTTATGATAAATGGATTTTATTAACTCTTTTATTACTTGATACTTATCAGAAGATTCACACTGTTTTTGATGATAATAAAAACTACTGCGTGCCATATTAGCTTGATTTAAAAGTATATTTAAATCGTATTTATGCCTTAATTCCATTATGGCTTGAGCTTTTTGACTTTCTCTTCGGCTTGAATTAAGGCTTGTAACTTTTTTAGATAATCAAGTTCACATCGTAAGGCTTCATTCTCTAAAAGAAGTTCTTCTTCTCTAGTTAATGGTTTATCTGATTTATGCTTTTTACGTTTAATGTTACCCATAGATTTTGCTTTGTCTTTCGGTTTAGGTTGTAATCCTTCCAGACCAAAGTTAGCAAAATCTCTTTTCCATTTTAGAAAAACCGAAGAAGTAGGAATGTTAAATTTCAAACAAGTTTCGTTCAATGATAAAAGTTCCTTATCAATTGATTGTAATACTTTCAATTTAAAATCAACCGAATAACTACATCTCATTCTTGGTATTAAACCACTTTCTCCAAATTGCTTATAAAATCCAACCCATTTACGAATATTTGATTTATCAGCTCCTTTTTGTTTAGAAACAACACCATAAGAATGATGTTTTTCTATTACTAATTTTACACATTCAAGCTTAAATGCATAATCATACTTGACTTTTCTTTCCATAAAAATACCCCCAAATAGTGTCTAACTTTTTGGGGGCATTGCAAAAACATTCTCTTTTGGGGCTTTTTATTTTTAAAAACTATTGCTATTTATCGCACATTCTCATTCAAAATCAAATCCAAATACAAATTGATTTTGTCTTTTAGTTCTTTTCGTGGTGTGATGAAATCAAGGAAACCATGTTCTAATAAAAATTCAGAAGTTTGGAATCCTTCCGGTAAATCTTTTCCAGTGGTGTCTTTCACAACTCTTGGCCCTGCAAATCCAATCAAAGCGCCAGGTTCGCCAATATTAATATCGCCAAGCATGGCATAAGAAGCGGTTGTTCCTCCCGTTGTTGGGTCGGTACACAAAGAGATATAAGGGATTTTTGCTTCAGCCAGTTGTGCCAATTTCGCAGAAGTTTTTGCCAATTGCATTAGCGAATAAGCAGCCTCCATCATTCGGGCACCACCTGATTTGGATATCATCACAAACGGCACATTGTTTTTAATAGAATAATCAATACCACGCGCAATTTTTTCACCAACAACTGCCCCCATAGAACCACCAATAAAGGCAAAATCCATACAGCAAACTACCAAGTCTTTTCCTTTTGATTTTCCAACACCCGTTCGAACAGCATCTTTCAATCCCGTTTTGGACATAACGTCTTTCAAACGGTCAGCGTATTTCTTGGTATCTTCAAATTTCAAAGGATCTTTGGAAGTCATGTTGGCATCCAATTCTTTGAATTCGTTATGGTCGAATAATATTTCGAAATATTCTTTACTGCCAATTCTAACGTGAAAATCATCTTCAGGGCTTACCCATAAATTTCTTGCCAGTTCATCGGTGTCAATAATTTTTCCTGTTGGCGATTTGTACCAAAGTCCTTTTGGGACGTCCATTTTGTCTTCGGTAGCTGTTGTGATTCCTTTTTCTTTTCTTTTAAACCAAGCCATAATTAAGTGTTCAGTGTTCAGTAATCAGTGTTCAGTTTATACTATAAAGTAT
>JAYTNO010000273.1:0-16075 GCA_043748275.1 Flavobacterium sp.
GAACAACAACGCATGATTGCCGATAATCAAGAATTTATTGACCGTTTCAAAGGAACTTTTTCTAAAACTTTATCTGTACAATCTCGTGTGAAGATGTTAGAAAAAATTGTACCTGTTCAGATCGATGAAATCGATACTTCGGCATTGAAACTGAAATTTCCGCCAGCCATTCGTTCTGGTCAATATCCAGTAATTGTTAAGGACTTGGCCAAATCATACGGTGATCATCTTATTTTTAAAGATGCCAATATTGTCATTGAACGTGGAGATAAAGTTGCGTTTGTAGGTAAAAATGGTGAAGGAAAATCTACCATGATCAAAGCCATAATGAAAGAAATTGATATCAATGGCGGAAGTGTAGAAATTGGCCACAATGCTCAAATTGGTTATTTTGCTCAAAATCAAGCCTCATTATTAGACGAAAACGGAACCATATTTTCAACTATAGATGATATTGCTGTTGGTGATGTACGTACTAAAATAAAAGATATATTAGGAGCATTTATGTTTCACGGTGACGATGTGACCAAGAAAGTAAAAGTGCTTTCTGGTGGAGAGAAAACCCGTTTGGCAATGATAAAATTATTGCTTGAACCCGTAAATTTATTAATTCTTGATGAGCCTTCGAATCATTTGGATATGAAAACCAAAGACATTATCAAAGATGCCTTGCGTGACTTTGACGGAACCTTAATTTTGGTTTCCCACGATAGAGATTTCCTTGACGGATTGGCAACAAAAGTGTTTGAATTTGGTCACAAACGAGTGAAAGAACATTTTGAGGATATCAAAGGATTTTTAGCACACAAGAAAATGGAAAGTTTGAGAGAAATTGAGAAATAATAGCCATTTATAAAAAGAATAAAAAACCTCATTTGTAAACACGAATGAGGTTTTTTAATGTAGTTTTTATTTTTTATTTCGTTGAAACAGCAGCTCCATTTTCGTTTACATCAATTTGAGTTTTTTTCACCCCATTTTTAGTAGAAAATTCAACACCATCCTTGTCAATGTTCAAAGTAGTACCTTCAGCTTCAGGAGTTTCTGGAGTTACAGGGGTTTCTGGAGTTTTTATTATTTTATTTTCAGTACTTTTTTCAATAATCACTGTTTTTTCAGTATTTTGAGCCTCTGGTTGTTTACATGAAGTTGTAAAAATAAATGTAATACTTGCTATTAATAAGATTTGATTTTTCATATTATGTTTCGTTAGATTAATATGTAAATGTAACTTGTCTCAAATGGAATACTTTATAACATATTTATAAGTTCTTATATAATTGCCATTTTTCCAGAATACTATTGTTTTATTTGTTTAGGTAAAACAAAAACAAACCCGATATTTTCTTAGAAAGTATCGGGTTTTTCAATCAACCTAACCTAACCTAACTATTGTCTTACATTCTCAATAAGTCTCACAAATTCAGCTCTGTAGCCTTCGGAATCATTTGTTAATCCTTCATTTGCTAAAGCTAAAATGCCTTCTGGAGATTTGTTGATTACTAATTTTGAGTCTCTTAATTTTAGTCCCATCCAAGCCACAGCAGCACTGAATTTAAAATCATCACTGGCACTTTCTAGAGGAATAGAAGTAGTTGCAATAATAGTGCTCATTTCGATACTTTTGTCTCCATCTGGTTTTTTATATCTGAACTTGATTGTTGCCAATTCAGGATTATAATTTTTAACAGCCGGTTCATCCACAATTGTATATTTTAAATTGGTTGGTTCTTCAAACAATTTGCTTTTTACATCACGAGGAATTATTTCATACAACGCAGTAACCGTATGTCCACTGCCTAATTCACCAGCATCAATAGTATCATTTTTGAAATCTTCGGGACGCAATTTTCTGTTTTCATAACCAATCAATCGATACGCTTTTACATGTGTCGGATTGAACTCAATTTGAATTTTGACATCTTTAGCTATAGCAAACATAGATCCTTTGAATTCTTTTCCTAGAAATCGATTGGCTTCTTGAATGTTATCAATATAGGCATAATTTCCGTTGCCTTTGTCAGCAAGAATTTCCATTTTGCTGTCTTTATAATTTCCCATTCCGTAACCCAAACACGTTAAAAAAACACCCGATTTTCTTTTTTCGGTAATTAAAGTTTCCATATCGCTATTTGAAGATGAACCTACATTAAAATCGCCATCAGTTGCCAAAATAACTCTGTTATTTCCTCCTTTAATGAAATTTTCTTCAGCTGTTTTATAAGCCAATAGAATTCCTGCACCACCAGCGGTACTTCCGCCAGCGTTCAAATTATCTAACGAATTTATAATGGCTCTTTTGTCTTTTCCAGAAGTTGATGGCAAAACCAATCCTGCCGCTCCTGCATACACTACAATCGAAATTTTATCTTCGTCTCGCAATTGATTCACCAAAATTTTTAATGATTGTTTCAAAAGGGGTAATTTGTTATCACTACTCATCGAACCCGAAACATCTATTAGAAAAACCAAATTGGATGCAGGTAAATCATCTGTTGCCATGTTTTTTCCTTGCAAGCCAATACGGACCAATTTGTTGTTTGTATTCCAAGGGCAATCGCTGTATTCTGTATTGATAGAAAATGGATTGTCTCTAAGAGGTTGTGGGTATTTGTATTTAAAAAAATTTACCATTTCTTCTACTCTAACAGCATCTTTTGGTACTTTTTGTCCTGCATTGATAAAACGACGAATATTGGTATAGGAAGCATTATCAACATCTATGGAAAAAGTAGAAAGTGGAGCCGTTTTTGGACTTTCAAAAGCATTTTCTACAAACGAATCATAGTCTTCATTTGTTGGGTCAAGTTGCAATTGTTTGTCCTTTAATTTTTTTATATCAGATTTGCTCAACCCTTTTTTTGTGTTAATAATAATGGCACCATTAATGGCTTTTGAACCATATAAAGCAGTTGCTCCAGCACCTTTTAACACAGAAAAGGAATTAATATCATCAGGATTAATTTCTTTTATATTATTTAAATTTTCATATGGTATCCCATCAATAACATACAATGTTCGGTTGTTGTTAGTAATTGATGAGTTACCAATGACAATACGATTATTAGAACTTCCTACAATTGCTGCTGCATTTGTAATTTGAACACCAGCAATTTTTCCAGAAAGCGAATTAATATATCCTTTTGCTACATCATAACTTGCAACTGTTTGCACTGCATATCCCAATGCTTTTTTCTCTCGTTTGATGCCTTTAGCAGTAACTACCACTTCACCTAATTCTAGATTATTACTTTCAAGTTTAACATTGATGGTATTGGCATCTCCAACAATTTTACATTGGTCTTTCATTCCAAGAAAACTAAACACTAAAGTTTCTCCTTTTTTAGCAAGAATAAGATATTTTCCATCAAAATTAGTTTGAGTTCCTCTAGTAGTTCCTTTTACGATAATATTAGCGCCAGGCAATGGTCCAATATCATCTGATACAATTCCTGTAATTGTTTTTTCTTGTCCATAGTTTAGGTAAGAAAAAAGCATAGCAATGGCTAATGAAATAAGTTTTAAGCTTTTCATAATAGGTGGTTTTTAAGATTAATATTGAATTTTTGCCTATTTAGGCACCGCGGGTTTACTTGTTTTGGTAGTGATAATGACTACTCCTTTTTTTCCTTTTTCGCCATAAGCAGCAATTGCTTCTTCGTCTTGCAATATTTTGATTGTCTTTATTTCTTGCTTGTCTAATGGCGCATAAGGACTTGTTGGTTTTTTGCCAAATAAATCTTCTTCAGAATAATATAACCCATTGATAATGTATAAAGGTTCTTTCAATTCAATAATAGATTCAATGTCGTTGCTATCCATTTCTGAAAGGGTTTGGGTGCCATTTTTTTTGCTATTTGCAACGGCATTACCATCAATTACTACCAAAGGAGCATTTTTGGTTTCTTGTGTTTCACTTTTTTTAGTAACGACTTCTTGTGTATTTTGATGCACACCAATGGCATCATAAACGCGATTTAGTAATCTGAAATTGTATTTTCTAGACTCACTTTTGTCATCATTTGTAGCTTCTTTTTCTGATTTAGATTCAACAACGGAAGTTGGAGCAATAGCAGGATCTAAAGTTGTATTTTCAGCAGCTACCACTTTTTCAGAGACGGCAATTTGTTCTTTCAGTATTTTTTCGACTTCTTTTTTTATTAATGGATTGGTGCTTTCGGTTGTAACAATTGGGTTTTTATTTGATAATGAATCTTTTATTATTGTTTCTGAATTGTCTTTCAAAACAACCTCGTTTTGAGGAATAACAATCTCTTTTTCGGTTTTAAAAAATTGGTATGCAATAGAAGTGACCAATAATATTGAAGCTGCAACTGCTAGTTTCTTCCAGAGTTTATTTTCTTTATGAAGCACTTTTTTATCGAGTTTGTCTTCAACTCGACTCCAGACTTTATCCATCGATGGGAAGTCTTTGGTTTCTGCTTTTTCGGCAGCGGTTTTTATTTTATTGAATATATCTTGATTTTCCATTGCTTATTTTACTTTTTGATAATAATGATTGTTGACTAATTCTTTTAATTTTTTTTTAGCCACATTCAATTGTGATTTTGATGTTCCTTCAGAAATAGTAAGCATAGTCGCTATTTCTTTATGACCATAACCTTCTATAACAAAAAGGTTGAAAATTGTTTTGCATCCGTCAGGAATATAATTGAGTAAATTGAGTAAATCTTCTTCTTCAAGATTGGTTTCAGGTAAACTCTCCGGTTGCAAATGAAGCTTTGTATCTTCAAGATAAAGATTAAAATTTATATTGCGTTTCAATTGATGTAAACATTGGTTTACCGCTATTTTTCTTGCCCAACCTTCAAACGCTTGTATTTCTTTGAGTTGGTCTAGTTTAGTAAATATTGTATAGAATGCATCTGCTAAGGCTTCTTCTATTTCTTCTTCCTTTTTGAGATAGCGTTTGCAAGTACGATACAACTTTGGCGACAACTGTTCATATACTTGACGTTGTGCATCACGTTGCATTTTTTTGCAGGCTACTATTAGATTTTCGTTTATCACAATTAATGTCTTTTATATATAGAGCCTATTTTTATTAAAAAGGTTGGGAAGGAATTGAAAAAAAGTGATTTATTTTTTAAATTTTTATTTTCAACTGATAAATATTCGAAACCAAGTCCTCTGTATCATTGTCTTCACAAAGTAAAAACGATAAATGAGAATTTGTTTTTTTATAAAAAGTCAATCCTTCAAATTTATGGTTTGTGCTGATTGGTATTGTAAAATCGATTGCAAAAGTATCCATATCAAGACATCCTATCAAACTACCCAATACTTCGCCATCTTCATAAGTTGAGGTAGTATCTTCGGCAGAAGCTAAGAAATAGATTTTATCATCAAGAACAATTGCATCGGTAAAAGTAGCTTCGACATGTTTTATTTTTGCTAAAACGATGGGTATGAATCGAATTTCTTCTTCAAGAATTACAATGCCATTTTTTGAATTGGCACCATTGCCTCGTTGAAATAAATATAATATGTCCTGAATAAATAAAGCACCTTCAATGTTCAAATCGTCATCAGCAATTGATAGCGTTGTTTTTATTTTTTGATAGTATTTTTCAAAATTTTCTTTTACAACAGTATTAGAAGAAATGTCATAAACAAATTTTGAATTTCTGTTTTCAGTTGATCCAGAACCAAAAAGATGTAATTTATTGTGATGGAATGTTATGGCTTCCAAATCATATTTGATTTTTTTTGCCATATTGTCTTGACTGTTTTCTACCAAAGCTATTTTTGATAGATGCTCTTGCTCTAAATGATATTGATACAAATAGGAGCTATTATCAGAAATAATAAATAAAGATTGGTCTGTATATACAATTCCGGAAGCTGAACCAATTCCTTCAATTGTTAAAAACTTTGTAAGTTGAAATTTTTCCATAAGTTTACAAATATAAAAAGTAAAAGTATGAAAAGTATAAACCCTGATGATTTTAAAGTAGTTGCACCTATCCAATTATCAAATATTCTAACAGAATTAAATTTTGATGCAGATGATGATGAGAAAGAACAAGAATTATTAAAAATTCAGCAAAAGCTTAGCAAACGTCAAGATGCGATGTATGCTCATAATCGGTATTCGTTTTTGATATGTTTGCAAGGAATGGATACTTCTGGAAAAGATAGTTTGATTCGTGAAGTTTTTAAAGAATTTAATATGCGTGGTGTGGTGGTACATAGTTTTAAAACACCCAACTCTACCGAACTCGAACATGATTATTTGTGGCGCCATTATTTGGCTTTGCCAGAAAAAGGGAAATTTGCCGTTTTCAATAGAACCCATTATGAAAATGTTTTGGTCACTCGTGTGCATCCTGAATATATCTTGTTTGAAAATTTGCCAGGCATTGAAAAAGTTGAAGACATCAAACCTGTTTTTTGGGAAAATAGAATGGAACAAATCAATCATTTTGAGAAACATATTTCGCAAAACGGAATGAAAGTTTTGAAATTTTATTTTCATATGAGTAAAGAGGAACAACGTAAAAGATTATTGAAACGATTAGAAAACGAAGATGATAATTGGAAATTTTCTGTTGGAGATTTGAAAGAAAGAGAACGTTGGGATGATTATATGAAATTTTATGAAGATGCCATCAACAAAACTTCAAATGAACTTGCACCATGGTATATTGTTCCTGCTGATGATAAAAAAATGGCACGTTATATTGTTGCTAAAATAATCTGGGAAGAAATGGATAAACTTACCGATATAGACGAACCCAAACTTGATCCAAAAGTAGCAGCAAATATTGATGAATATAAAAAGTTGTTACAGCAATAAATAAAAAAAGCGCTGATATTTCAGCGCTTTTTTATTATGTAATGTTACAATTAATTCACAAGAATTTTTTGAGTAAATCTTTTACCTTTATTATCAGTTACTTCTACTATATAAACTGAATTTTGTAAAGGAGAAATTCTTATATCCGTATTCGAATTTGACAAAACCATTTTTTGATTGGTTATCAAAGTACCATTTACGGTAAATATTTTTAGAGTAGCATTTTCTATTTCAATTTCAGATTTGATACTTAACAATCCGTTTTTTGCTTTAGAACTATCAATTGTGATAACGTTATTATACCCAAACTGATTTGTACTTAAACGATAAAAACTCAAATCATCCCAAGTATTAGCAATACTTACCAAACCAGCTTTGCCATTTGGCATACCATTTGTCCAGTTTAATCTAAAAGTTAAACGATCTAAACTGCCACTTTGATCCAATCCAACATTAGAACTCACTGTTGCGTTTGATGGTTGTCCATCATTAAAAACAGGGTCAATATATACAGAAACTACATCATCATTGGTCCCAGAAGCTTGTGTGTATTTTATAATTATAAGATGATCTTGATTATAACTAAGCGCATTTGGAGTAAAATTTATTTGATTCCCATTTGCAGCTTTAGCAACTCCAAGAAAAAAAGCTCCTGGTGCAGGTGTGGCATACAATCTAAAAGAAGTATTGAAATTATTACCACTCATAACTCTAAAAAAATCGCTATTGTTGTTGGCTTGTGCTACACTTAAATTCAAAACAAATCCAAAATAAGTATCACCTGTTTGTGCAGGAAAAGCTGTACCACAACCGTCAGAATCTGGGCTAATGGCAATTGCATTAGTACTTTCGCCATAATTCAAATAACTAATTGGTGAAGCAATAACATCTGCGTTATTAGGAATTGCTCCTACTGCAGCACCTAATCCACCTGGACTTGAAGAGTTATGAGTCCAAGTGCCTTGACCACTTAAATCTACACCTGTGAAATAAGCTGCAAAATCGTCATTAAAAACATTTTGGGCATTTGTAGCAATAGAGAATATCGCTATAAAAAGAGTAATTTTGATTTTCATTTTTTTATTTATTGAATGATTAATTTTTGAGTATAATTTTTACCAGACGCATCAGTAAGTTTAATAATATAGATTCCTGTTTTTAAATTGGATAAAAGTGTAATTTCAGATTTTCCTTTTGAAATAGAAATTTTTCTATCTTCTATCAAAGTACCTGTTATCGTATACATTTTGAAAATGGCATTATCTATTTTTAATTTTGAATCTATAAATACTATATTTTGTGAATTACTAGAAAATACAAATGCATTTTCAGAATTTATTTGGTTTAACCCTAATGAAATGAACCCCAATCCTTCCCAATTTAATGAGGTACTTGCCAGACCAGCAAAACCAGTAGGCATAGAGGCAACTATGTTATAATTTTGTCTAAAAATATAGCGATCAATATAACCAGATTGATCAAATCCGTTGGAAGTTGTTGCCGAAGGTGTTGTTGGTTCGCCAGCAGCAAAATCTGGATTGACATATACCTTGACGATATCATCATTGGCACCAGCAAGTTGAGCATATTTTAAAACAATCAATACATTTTCATTATAATTATATAAATCTGTAGTATATGTAGTTGTGTTACTTGAAGCTCCTTTTCGTATTCCTACTTTATAGCCAAAACCACCATCTTGAACCAGCATTCTAAAAGCCACTTCAGAACCTGTACCATTGCCTCCGTTATTAATTCTAAAAAAATCTGAAGGACTTGTTGCTGGAGCACTTGAAAGATTTAAAACAACGGCAACATACAATTCGCCACCAGTAACCATAGGTGTTATCGCTCTTGCAACACCATCTTTTATGGGAGCTATTTCGAGACTTTTGGTAGCATTTCCAAAATTTAGATAACTAATGGTTTGGTTTAGAATTTTTGCATTACTGCAAGGATCAACAGTTGGTGGTAAACATGCTCCGATACCCACATTTGGTGTTGTCGAATTATTTGTCCAAACCCCTTGTCCATTCAATTCCTGGCCGATTGTATACGTTGAAAAATCGTCTTGAAAAATGGTTTGGGAAAAAGTTATTGTAAATGAAAATAAGGTTAAAAAAAGTAATGTTTTTTTCATAATTTGTTTTTTAAACATTACAAAGTTAAATTTTATTTTTTATTTTTTGAATTTTAAATTTAGTTTCTAATAACTGTCTTATTTTTGCATTCAAATTTGCAAAATGAACTTATCTATCTACACCAAAGAGTTTTCGTATAATCTAAAATTGGCTTATCCAGTAATATTAGGAATGTTAGGGCATACTTTGATTGGTATAGTCGATAATATCATGGTGGGTAATTTGGGTTCTACAGAATTGGCTGCAGTTTCCCTAGGAAATAGTTTTATTTTTATTGCTATGTCTCTTGGAATTGGATTTTCAACTGCTATAACACCCATAATTGCCGAAGCTGATGCAGAGAAAGATCATAAAAAAATTCGTTCTACTTTTCATCACGGGTTACTTTTATGTACAGTACTTGGAGTTGCCCTGTTTATTATGATTGTTCTAGCAAAACCCATCATGCTTTTAATGCATCAACCGCAAGAAGTAGTCAATCTGGCAACTCCTTATATTGATTGGGTTGCGTTTTCATTAATCCCTGTAATTATCTATCAAGGCTATAAGCAATTTGCAGATGGATTGTCTAAAACCAAATATTCGATGTATGCTATATTTATGGCAAATGTGGTGCATATCTTTTTTAATTATGTTTTAATTTATGGTTTCTGGATTTTTCCTAAACTTGGAATTTTAGGCGCAGCATTAGGAACCGTAATTTCTAGAATTATGATGGTGGTTTTTATGGATTTACTCCTTAGAAAAAATAAAGAACTCAATCAATATTTCAAGAATTTTAAATTTAATGAAATTAGAAAAAGTATGCTCAAAAAAATCTTTGATTTGGGATTTCCATCTGCCATGCAAATGTTGTTTGAGGTAGCATTGTTTACCGCTGCTATTTGGCTTTCGGGTTCTATAAGCAAAAACCATCAGGCGGCCAATCAAATTGCATTAACCCTAGCAACAGTAACTTTTATGTTTGCGATGGGATTGAGTGTCACGGCAATGATTAGAATTAGCAACCAAAAAGGATTGAATGATTATAAAAACTTAATTATAATTGCTAGATCTATCTTTTTATTAGCCATAATTGTCGAATCTGTTTTTGCGATAACTTTTGTAATTTTGAATAATTTTCTACCTCATTTGTTTTTGAATATGCAGGATTCAAATCTAGCCATAGACAATCAGGAAGTAATTCTCATAGCATCAAAATTACTATTAGTAGCAGCAGTTTTTCAAATTTCAGACGGAATACAAGTTGTAGTTTTAGGTGCTTTGCGAGGTTTGCAAGATGTTAAAGTGCCAATGTATATTACTTTTGTTGCTTATTGGGTAGTTGGTTTTCCAATATCGTATTATTTAGGAAAATATACCGAAATGAAAGCCACAGGAATTTGGATTGGACTTTTAGCAGGTTTAACTGTTGCTGCGTTATTTTTGTATATTCGCTTTGCTAGACTTACCAAAAAATTAAATGCTGCAACAAAAACGCCTTAAAGATTTTACATCAAAATGTAACTTATATTGCAATCAAACGTATAATCACCGTATAAATTAAATACAGAAAAAATGATACTATTAATTATTATTGGCGTTATCTTATGGATTGTGAGTTTTTCGTTAAAAAAGAATATAAACAATCCGCTTTCACAGTTTTCAAATCTTCTTAAAATTATAGGTGTTGTATTGATTTTATTAGGAATTTTTTCTTCGATGTTCAAACAAATCGATGCAGGAAAAGTAGGCGTTAAGTCGCTTTACGGAAGTGTACAATCGGATGTTTTAGAAAGTGGTTTGCATGTGATAAATCCTTTGTTAGATATTACCACATTTGATATTCAAACACAAAATTATACCATGTCTGCCATACATAATGAAGGTGCTCAAGAAGGTGACGATGCTATACGAGTATTATCAAATGATGGGTTAGAAGTGGTTATCGATTTGACCGTTTTGTATCGAGTGATTCCAAATGATGCGCCAAAAATTTTAAAAGGAATTGGTGAAAATTATACCGATAAAATTGTACGACCAGTAACCAGAACACGTATTCGTGACAACGCTGTTTATTTTGATGCAGTAGCTCTATATTCGACTAAAAGACAAGAGTTTCAACAACGAATTACTAAAAGTATCGAAGCCGATTTCAAAAAAAGAGGACTCATTTTAGAACAACTGTTAATTCGAAATATCAATTTGCCAGCATCTGTAAAAACCACTATTGAAAGTAAAATTAATGCAGAACAAGATGCTCAAAAAATGACTTTTGTCCTTCAAAAAGAAAAACAAGAAGCAGAACGAAAAAGAGTAGAAGCACAAGGTATTGCTGATTATCAAAGAATTATCTCTACAGGATTGTCAGACAAACAATTGCAATACGAACAAATAAAAGCCCAAAAAGAACTGGCGGCATCACCAAACACAAAAATTATTTTTATGAATGGCAAGAATACTCCAGTTATTTTATCAGATAAATAGCTATTTATAAAGTTTATTCGGTTATTTGAAGATTCAAAAATGAGCCACTCCAATAACCGAATATCAAATCAATACTACTATGGAATTACCTAAATTTTTACTTGGCGACAACACTGATTTCCCGGAAGATATTTTTATTATACACCTTGATTATCCTCGATTTATTATCAATCTAAAAGATGATGAAGTCGAGTTTATGGAAGAAGCTGAAGACCTTGATGAAGCCGAACTCAATGCCGAAATGGAAGGTTTGATTGTGCTTGCCAATGAATTTTATGATCGCGAAATGGAGCGATATGAGAAGGAGTAATTTTTTTTAAATTATTGAATAAATATTTTTTGTTTAATTGCATAAAGCACTAAACCTATTCTGTTTTTTACATTTAATTTCACAAAAAGAGTATCTCTGTAACCATCAATTGTTTTAGGGCTTAAATTCATTTTATCTGCAATTTCTTTATAGGTCAATTCGGTGCAAATATATTTTAATAACTCAATTTCAGAATCTTTTAATTTTAAATCTTGCGTTTTTCCATTAATAGAATTCAATAATACATCGGTTACAGTATGAGAATGGTAGATGCCAGTTTCCATTATTTTTACAAGTGCCATTTCTAGTGTTTTTTTATCAACATCTTTCAATAGATACCCTTTTGCACCAGAACGAATCATATTTAATATTGTAGTTTCATTTTCTTCTACAGTTAATGCCAAAACATTTACTTTTTGATGATTTTCATTGATCCATTTAGTAGTTTCTATACCATTCATGATGGGCATATTTACATCCATTAATACCAAATCAGGAATGTTTTTCTCAAATTTAAATTTCTCAACAACTTCTACACCATTTTTGCATAAATAAGAAACTTCAAAATTTTCAAATCCATTAACAACTCCTGCAATTGCTTGTGCTAATAGGGTATGATCTTCTACAATAACTACTGAATATTTTTTCATTTTTCAAATTTTATATAATCAATAATTAATTTTGTTCCTTTATTTATTTCAGATTCTATACTTACATTGGCATTAATTAGTGCACCTCTTTTTTTCATATTATTTATTCCAATTCCGTTTTGAGTTATTTCTGAAGTATCAAAACCTTTTCCGTTATCTACTGCTAGAATTGATAATTTATTGCTTTCAAAATTTAAAAAAACATTTAGTTCCGTTGCCTTAGAATGTTTAATTGTATTTGAAAAAAATTCCTGCATAATTCTAAAAATTACTATTTCAGCTTTTGAATCAATTTCAAAAGGATCTCCATTAATTTTTAAAACAGATTTGATATAGTTTAATCTATTAAATCTGTCAATTTCTAATTTTAATGCTTCTAAAAGTTTAATATTACTAATGAAATCTGGATTAATAGTTTTTGATAAAGCTCTCACTTCATTTAAAATGTTGGTCAAATTGTCGTTTACATCTTTTATGTTTTCTGGATGATCGGGAACGCTTTGTAGCTGTATTTTAGCTAGGGTAAGCAATTGTCCTATATTATCGTGCAATTCCCAACTTATATTATGTAATGTTTGCTCTCTAATTTCTATTTGAGATTCGATAATTTCTTTTTCAAATTGTTTTTTGGTTTCAATCTGATTAATAAGCAAAACATTTTTCTTTTTTTGAAAAATCATAAAAAGAAAAACAACAATAATACACAGACTAAATAGACCAATAATGGCAAAAATTAACGCTTCTGTTCCTTGTTGCTCCATATAAATGCGGCAGTTAAAATTACAAATACTATTAAACTCAGTAGGTAACTGATAAGGTAAATATAAGGTATTGTTGGGGAATTCAAATAATATTTTGTTACAACATTAAACGGTATGCTTGGGACATAATAAATTAAATTGGCTACACTTATCCAAAACAATAATGATTTGTTGATATAAAGAATTTTATCAGAGTTTAATATTTCTATTAAATAAAAGACAATTGCTATGACAATAAGGAATGCTCCAAAAATAAAATTGTTTGAAAAATAGTTTGTTAAAAAATTTTCATAAAAACAATTTACAATTATCGAAACATAATAAATAGCAATAAAACTTTTAATAATATTCTTATTAGTAGTGCTGTTAATGACATTTTTATAGAGAAATAAATAAAAACTGAATTCTATAATTTGATAAATATTAAAAACCACACTATTATTTTGATTAATATACTCAGTATATAGCAAGCCAAAACACTCATTGAGAGTTGCATACCAAATCAAGTATAAAATATATTTCAAATAACTGTTTTTGTATTTATAATAATAAATGCTTGCAATAATTGCAATAAATACTTGAAAACAAATAAGAAAATTACGAATTAATAGTGTGTCTATGTTTCTTATATCCATTATTAAATTTAGAATTTATTGATGCCCTTTTGGTGGCGGTGTTAGTGCTAAATTATTTAAAATTAAACTCGTCGTTTCTTTACCATTAATAACATTATTGAATACTTCATTATCATTTTCGTGTAATAATTTTTCGATTATAACGAAATCTCCTTCAAGAGGATTCAAATCATAAGGATCTATTGAAAAAGGTAAGTTCTCTAGATTTTCAAATTCATCTGATAATTTGGATGCAGCAACTTCTATTGTTGGAGCCATAAAAATGGTTTCACGACCAGGAAAATTAATTTCTAGACCAGAACTTTTAAAATTTGATGATTCAGGATAAGCTCCAAAATAAATTCTCACACCAGATATATCTTTATTGTTTAAAGTCGCTACATCTTCAAGCATTGTAACATATTGTTTTAAAACTTCAAAATCTATCCAAGCAAATTCGGTCGCTTGGTATTGTCCGTTATTTCGAGTTTCAATAAGTGGAGCAAGTGTTTTTTCGTATTCTTCATGCATTTCTATTGCCTGAGCTACTGATATTAATTTTGATTGTAAAAGGTTTTGTTTCATTGTATTTGTTTTTTAAGGTTTAGACAAAAATAGGTAACAAGTTATAAATTATTAACAGGAAAAACACCTTTTTTTTTAATCGTGTTTTTCTTCGATAAAATGGGCGTTTTACCTCTAATGTTATGATAGTGAGTGTTTCATCTTTGCAATGTGTTTTAGAAGTAAATCACAACTTAAAAAAATCACAACTTAAAATAGAAGATATGAAAAACATAAAATTGATGCTTCTGCAAAAAAAGGAAATGATTAGAATATTTAATTGTATAAAACATTTGATGAATTCTCAAATAGATTTCCTAAAAACTTTGGACTATTTAGAAAAACATATTTAAAGCACTACATATTATGAAAAAAATCACAGCAATTTCTAATGAATGTTTAAAACTCATACAAAATTATGAAAGATTGAGACTAAAAGCCTATCAAGATTCTGTAGAAGTTTGGACAATAGGTATTGGTACAACACGATACCCAAATGGAGTAAGGGTAAAAAAAGGAGATAGCATCACAAAAACACAAGCATGGGATTTTTTATGGTTTGATCTAGCCATATTTATGCAAAAGGTAGATACTTATACAACAGATATTATTACTCAAGGACAATATGATGCTTTGGTATCATTTACTTACAACTTAGGTGTAAGCAATTTTAAAACATCAACATTATTAAAAAAAGTGAACAATAACCCTAATGATCCTACAATTCACGACGAATTTTTGAAATGGAAATTTGCAGGAGGAATTGAATTAGCTGGACTTCTAAAAAGAAGAAATGCAGAGGCATATTTATATTCTAACGGAAAATATAAAAAATTTTAATAAAAAGTATAAAACTGGCGGATCCCGAAAAGCCAATCCAAGAGTAGGGAAAAATTTAAACTATATTATTATGAAAAAATTATTATTTAATTTAATTCTCTTTGTAGGATTAAGTGGTTACTCACAAATTATAAATGTGAGTACAGGCGTTGACAATTTAGGAAATAGTCTAAGTCAATATTCTACAGACCCAAATTGGGTTATTACTAGTCCAGGTACAAGCACTTCTGTAACAGCTTTAGTTAGTGATTTTGTATCTTTCGCATGGGAACCAAGTCCAGTTGCAATTACTAATGCTAATTGGATTAATCAAGATGGAACCCAATTTATAAATCAAGCTTATAATGGAATTAATATTTATGAAAGAAATTTTATTGTTCCAAATGGTGTAACCAATTTTACACTAAATTTTGAAGTAGCATATGATGATGCTTTTGTTTCATTAGAAATTGTGAAGCCAGATTTAAGCACCATTCCTTTAACTGTAACACCAACAACAAGCTATCATTTATCTACAATCATCTCAAATATTATTTCAACATCAGGACAATATGGCAATTGGAAAATAAAAGCAATAATAAACCATATTGGTGGCCAAGCTGGCTTTTTGCTTTCAGGCACAATAAATATTACTGCTCCTTGCGACAAATGGGCTTTATGTGGCAACACTGCAACTGCGACAGATTTTCTAGGAACTACAAATGCACAACCATTAACAATTAAAACTAACAATACAGATAGAGCTATAATCACACCAACAGGTGAAATGGGAATTGGAACTACAACTCCAAATGCTCAACTTGAAGTAACAACTACCAATCTTACAGCTCCAGCTATAAAAGCAAATGGTAAATCGGTTGGTATTTATGCTGAAGCTACAGCTCAAGAAAGTAATTTAATAAAACGATC
>JAYTNO010000274.1:0-2383 GCA_043748275.1 Flavobacterium sp.
ACATTGAATAATCTTTCTGGGTGCGCTTTACATAGCGACTTACTTGGGTGTTTTTCATAACGATGAAATTTGTGTATCGTTATTTCAGGACAAGACACTTTATAAATTAAAAAAAGCCCGATAGTGATATCGGGCTTTTTTAATTTAAATTATTTTTTATATTTATCATTAAGTCCAATTCCGGAAAGAATCATTGGGATTATTTTTTGAATTCTAGCTAATTTAGTTTCTTCTTTTTTGGCCAACTCAATATATTCAAAGAATTCATTTCTTTTAGATAGAGATAATTTTCGAAAGGCTTCGTTTAAATTACTATTTGATTTGAATTCATTTTCTAAAAAAGTTGAGACTAATTCAGGCTTTCTTTCAGGTTTAATACTCATTCCAAGTTTTTCATTTTTTATAGCTTCTTTAATATATATTAAAACCTGTTTTTCATTTATTTCTGATTTTGAAGTAAATCGCCATTGTCGTAATGCTTTTGTAACTCCTTCATTTGCATTTACCAACACATTTAGGTCGTCTTGTAGAAATACTCCATTAAAAAACCAAATGGTAAAGAAATTTTTGAACCCACCAATTCCAATAATATTTTTATTATTGTGGGTATAAACAATTCCACCCCATTTATTTGTTTCAACTAAATCGGTTTTGTCAATAATAGTTTTTAGAATTTCTAATTCTACTTCCCATTGATTTATCTTATCCCAAGTATGTTTTACTTTTTCTTCAGGTTTCAATTAATGTTTCTTTTTTTTGGATTTTTTAGTTTTTTCATTGTTGTTAAAATCGGTAGTTGCAGTGAGTTCTGCAATTTTTACAATCACATCAATTGCTTTTTGCATACTTTCTACAGGCACATATTCATATTTACCATGAAAATTATGTCCGCCAGCAAAAATATTAGGACAAGGCAATCCCATATAAGATAATCTACAACCATCAGTGCCGCCACGAATTGGTTTAATAAGTGGTTTTATTCCTAATTGTTTCATTGCTTTTTCTGCAAGATCGACGATATACATAACTGGTTCAACTTTTTCTTTCATGTTATAATACTGATCTTTTATTTCAGTTATAACAATATCTTCTCCGAATTGTTTAGCAAATTTCTTATTAAATTTTTTGGTAATATCGTGTATTAATTCTTTCCTTTTTTTAAATTTTTTCGCATCATGATCTCTAATAATCAATTCTAATTTTGTTTCTTCGATACTGCCATTTAGTTGAGTTACGTGAAAAAAACCATCATATCCTTTAGTCTCTTGAGGGATTTCTTTTTTAGGTAATTCATTAATAAAATCATTTGCAATAAGCATAGAATTAATCATTTTTCCTTTTGCATATCCAGGATGAACGCTTTTACCTTTAAAAGTAATTTTGACACCTGCTGCGTTAAAATTTTCAAATTCTAATTCACCAATTTGACTACCATCCATTGTATATGCCCAAGCCGCTCCAAATTTTTCAACATCAAATAGATCAGCACCACGACCAATTTCTTCATCAGGAGTAAAACCTACTTTTATTTTACCGTGTTTGATTTCAGGATTTTTAATCATAAATTCCATAGCTGTAATAATTTCTGTAAGACCAGCTTTATCATCAGCACCTAGTAATGTTGTTCCATCAGTTGTTATTAAAGTTTGACCTTTATACAATAACAAATCTTTAAAGTAATTTGGAGAAAGAATAATATTTTGTTCCTTGTTTAATATAATATCTTTTCCATTGTAGTCATTAATAACTTGAGGGTTTACATTTTTACCAATAAAATCTGGTGTAGTATCATAATGTGAAATAAACCCAATTGTAGGCACATTATTTTCAATATTACTAGGTAATGTCGCCATTACATATCCATTTTTGTCAATTGAAACTTCTTTCATTCCAATTGATTTCAATTCCTTTACTAATAAATTAGCTAAAACTAATTGTTTTTTTGTACTTGGAGTTGTACTTGAATTTGCATCTGATTCTGTGTCAATTTTTACATAACTTATGAATCGATCAATAATATGTTGCATAATTTTAATTTTTATCAAATATACAAATTGGAAATATATAACAACAATTATGATTTTTAAATAGTTAAAAAATATGATAATCAAAATTAAAAATAAATTTTTACACTCACATTCTTTTGATTTGTAGTGAATTAAAAAAAATAAAAAAAATACCAATAAAAACATTTGTTGTAGATAAAAAAAGGTGTTACATTTGCACTCCTCAAAAGGGATAAAAACTTAAAAAAAAGATGTTTTTTTTAGAATTAAAAAAATAAAAAAAATAAATCAAAAAAAGTTTTGGTATTAAGAAATAAAGGTTACTTTTGCACCCGCTAAACGAGGCAGATTTTAGAGAGTTTGGTTGGTTTAGAGGA
>JAYTNO010000275.1:0-2382 GCA_043748275.1 Flavobacterium sp.
TTTAGATGAGTTTTATTTTGATAAATACGGATATGAAGGAAATTCTATTTTAAGACCAATTCACTATCCACCAATTACTTCAGAACCAGAAAATGCCATTCGTGCAGCAGCTCACGGTGATATTAATTTAATCACTCTTTTGATGGGAGCACAAGGAAAAGGTTTGCAAGTAAAAAACCATGATGGCGAATGGATTGACGCTATTGCAGAACCAGATGAATTAGTGATAAATGTAGGTGATATGTTGTCTAGACACACTAATAATAAACTAAAATCTACTATTCACCAAGTGGTTAATCCGCCAAGAGAATTATGGGGAACTTCACGTTATTCTATCCCGTTTTTTATGCATCCAGTAAGCGATATGCGCTTGGACGTATTAGAAAATTGTATAGATGAAGAAAATCCGAAATTATATGATGATATTTCTGCTGGTGAATTCTTATATGAAAGATTGGTTGATTTGGGATTAATTAAAAAATAATTAATTTTATAATTCAACAGAAAAGACATTGAGTTTTGCTTGATGTCTTTTTTTAATTTTACATTATACGCCACAATAGAACGCGGATAAAACAGATTTACTTCTTAAAACGCTGATAAAAGCTGATTTTTATATGGAATTATTGCATAAAGATTTGACAGATATAATTTTGAAAACATTTTATGAAGTTTATAACGTACTTGGTTATGGTTTTCTTGAAAAAGTATATCAAAATTCATTATTAATTGAATTGAGAAATAAAGAATTAGATGTAACATCTCAAAAGAAAATAAAAGTTTTTTATAAAGGAAATGAAGTTGGCGAATATTATGCAGATTTGATTGTTGAAAATAAAATTATATTAGAATTAAAAGCGGTTGAATATATTGTAGAAGAATTTGAAAATCAGTTATTAAATTATTTAAGAGGAACAGATTGTGAAGTTGGATTATTACTTAATTTTGGTAAGAAACCAGAGTTTAGAAGAAAAATATATGAAAATAACCGAAAAATAAGAAAAAATCAGTTTTAATCAGCGTTTCGCTTTTGCGAATCCGTTTGATCAGCGTGCTAAAATTATGGACTTACAAGACCAACTAAAAAATTTATTTCCAGATCATATTGAGTCTAATGAACCCGAAATTGTTGAAGAAAAAACAACTATTTGGATTCAAGATGAGCCCATGATTTGCAAATATGAAAAACGAAAAGGAAAACCCACCACAATCATTGAAGGTTATACTGGTACAGATGAAGATTTTAAACTTCTTGCCAAAGAATTAAAAACCAAATTAAGTGTTGGAGGAACTTTTAAGGAAGATGCCATAATCATTCAAGGTGATTACCGAGATAAAATTATGACAATACTTAAAGAAAAAGGCTTCAAAGTAAAACGTGTAGGAGGATAATTGTTTCATTATCCAATATTCATTATCAATTAAAAAAACAAAATGATACAATCATCAGAATTAATATTAAATCCCGACGGAAGTGTTTATCACTTAAACCTACTTCCAGAACATATTGCTCACGACATTATTTTTGTAGGTGACCAAAATAGAGTTGAAAAAATAACTCAGTTTTTTGATAGTATTGAATTTTCTACTCAAAAAAGAGAATTTAAAACACAAACGGGTCTTTTCAAAGGAAAAAGAATAACCGTAATGTCTACCGGAATTGGACCAGATAATATTGATATTGTCATCAACGAATTGGATGCTTTAGTCAATATTGATTTACAAACCAGAAAACCAAAAGAAAATCCGATTCAATTAAATATTATTAGAATCGGAACTTCGGGTTCTTTACAAGCAGATATTCCAGTAGATAGTTTTGTGATGTCGAAATTTGGGTTAGGATTAGACAATATGCTTCGCTCCTATTTGATTGACGAAGTATCTAATACAGAAATGGAAAGTGCTTTTATTGCGCATACTAATTGGGATGCAAAAAAAGGTCGTCCCTATGTTATTGCTTGTTCTTCAACTTTAGAAAAACGAATTGAAAGCGAAAGAATGCACAAAGGAATTACAGCAACAGCTGGAGGATTTTATGGTCCACAAGGCAGAGTCTTGCGCTTGAATATTCAGGATGAAAACTTAAATTCTAAAATGGATACTTTCACTTTTCAAGATAATAGAATTACAAATCTAGAAATGGAAACCGCTGCAATCTATGGTCTTTGCTCGCTATTAGGTCATAATGCTTTGTCTTTGAATGCTATAATTGCCAATCGTGCTTCAGGAACTTTTAGCGAAGATCCATACAAAGCTGTTGATGAGTTAATTGCATATACTTTGGATAAATTATCTAAATAATTTTTGAAGCTATTTCCCGCTATTTGTTGCAATCTTTTTTTCGTACCTCAAAAAAGGATTTTCACTTCTATCGGGGCTAAA
>JAYTNO010000276.1:0-16005 GCA_043748275.1 Flavobacterium sp.
TTTTACAAGAGTTTCGAGATAATTATCATATGATGCTACAGAGTCAAAATATTCTGGTAGTCCAGTTCTTGGAAATTTATCAAAAACTTTGGTTCTGAACGATTTATATCCAGTTTGTCTTCCTTCCCAAAAGGGTGAATTGGTAGATAAAGCAAAAATATGCGGTAGGAAATAGCAAGCTTGATTCATTAATTTTAAACCAATTTCTCTATTTTCTATACCCACATGGCAATGCATTCCAAAAATTAAGTTGGATCTTGCTGCATCTTGCAATTCGTTTACAATGTTATGATATCTTGGGTCATCTGTAATAGGTTGGTCTTGCCATCTAGAAAAAGGATGCGTTCCTGCACCACCAACAACTAAGTCTTGTTTTGCTGCTAATTCTACAATTTTGCTTCGCAAATATTTGATTTCATCACTTGCTTCTTTTACATTTTTACAAATATTTGTACCTACTTCAACCACCGATTGATGCATTTCGGCTTTAACTTGCTCATTCAAAATTATTTTTGCACCATCTACAATTTTAGATAAATGAGAGCGTAAATCCCTTGATTGAGGATCAATAATTTGATATTCTTCTTCTACACCTAATGTGAATATGGGTAATTTTTTTGACATATATTTATATTTTAATTTTCATAAGAAACATTTTTTTCTATTGAAAAGTGTCAATTTATTTTACAGCATCTTTAATAAAAGTTCCCCAAGTCAAATTCATTTTTCCTGGTTTTTGTTTTTTTGCAGCAGCAATTGCCATTTTTGCAGCAGCTTCTACAACCCATTCAAAATTATCTTCTCCAACCGAAGTTAACTCTGCATCTGGTGCAGGATTTCCAAAATCTATAGCATAAGGAATTCCATCACGAACGGCAAATTCTACGGTATTAAAATCATACCCTAATCCTTTACAAAGTCTTAAAGTATACTCTTTTACTGTAGCTAGGAGTTTTTTATCAACAGGTGGACCATCAATAACATATCTCAAATGATGCGGATTTCTTGGTTCGTATTGCATAATATGCACATCTTTTCCTCCCAAACAATACACTCTGAAATATTCAGTAAATACAATTTCTTCTTGCAGCATCATAACTAATTGTCCTGTTTCTTGATGCTTTTGCCAGAATTCTTCTTTGTTTTCAAGTCGATAAACATTTTTCCAACCTCCACCAGCATAAGGTTTCATATAGGCTGGAAATCCTATGTAATCAAAAATACCATCCCAATCCATAGGATATTTTAAGTTACGAAATGATTTTCCCGTTGTATCAGTAGGATGTTCAGCAGAAGGAAGAATAACAGTATTTGGTAATGGAACTCCAAGAGTATCAGCTAAAGCATTATTAAAAAATTTATCATCTGCACTCCACCAAAAAGGATTATTAATCACATTAGTGCCTGTTAAAGCTGCATTTTTTAAATAGGCACGATAAAAGGGAACATCTTGTGAAATTCTATCAATGATTACTGCATATTCACCACCTTTGTTTTGAATCACTTTATCTATTGATACTGCTTCTGCAATAATTCCTTTTTCGTTTTTTGAGTTTACTCTATCAATAAATGCGTGAGGAAATGTGTCTTCCATCCCAAATAATATTCCAATTTTTTTCATTTTGATTTATTTTTATTTTTTTAAAAAAACTTAATTCTTGATAAATAATGCGGAAACATTTCTTTCCACACAGGCCAATCATGTTCTCTGTCTTGTCGGATATCTAGCCAATGTGGAACATCTTTTTGGGCGAGAATTTTACTTAATTTTAAATTTGAATCTAAACAAATATCCCAATTTGAAGTGCCTAAAATTATGTCCATATTCCATAATTCGTGATCATTGAGACCGTATAAATAATCTTCTGGATTGTTATAAAAAACATCATCATTATGAAAACCATCCATAAAACTTTTAATACTAAATGCACCGCTCATAGAAAACATATGACTTACATATCCAGGATGTCTAAAAGCAAAATTGGCAGCGTGATATCCGCCAAAACTACAGCCAGCAACTGCTACTTTTCCAGAACCAGTGTTGTTTTTTACTCTTTCAACTATTTCATGACAAATCATTTTATCATACCAAGTATGATTTTGTATTCGGTGAACAGGATGGATTTTTTTATTGTAAAAACTATCTTTATCTATGCTTGATGGACAAAAAATTTGAATTAATCCTTGTTCTAAATACCATCTCGCAGATTCAATCAAGCCTTGATCTTTATTTTCGTGATAACTTCCCATAGAAGTTGGAAAAAGAATAACTGGATATCCAGAATGCCCAAATACGAGCATTTCTACTTCTCTATTTAGATTTGGCGAATACCATTTGAAATATTCTTCTTTCATATTATTTTTTTAACAAGTATAATAAAAAAAAACCATAAATACTGGTAAAATTATAGCTATGACCTACTATTATAGGAATGTTTGTTTTGTCTAAAATAAATTGACAAAACAATAATTTAATCAACAGATTGAATGCAAGATTAAATTTTATTTAAAAAATTAATCAAAAACTGTTTTTAAAATTTCTAAAAATCGAATTATAATTAATAAATGCTAACTATTTTACTAGAATAACTTCATATTATATAAATGATATAATATTACATTTCAAATAATTGTATTTGACTTTTTAATCGTTCTATAAGCATATTCATCATTCTTTTGTTTAAAGCTGAGGAATTAAGGATATAGGTAGCATACTCATCTAAAGTAAATAATCCTATAACCATTCCTTTTAATGAATTTCTAAACTTGATATCTTTTTGAATAGCGTTATCAATGAAGGTGAATTTTTTATCTATTGTAAAGGTATAAAAATCTGTTTTGTGTTTAGAAATATGATTTTTAAAAACAGCAACAAACAAATCATTTTGCAGTTTTAAAATTGGGCGTAAAGTTTCGTTTTGAAATTTTTCTTCAAGTGAAGATTGACTTGAGACAACGCCAAGAGTTTCCCCTCTTAAATCTATGATGAATTGATTTCTATTAGACATTTTTTTTATTTAAAGGTAAAAAAAAACCTCTGTAAAAAACAGAGGTTAATTTATATTTATTAAGAACGAGTTGTTAATTAACTTTGAAAGTTACTCTTCTTACCAATCTTCTAGCGTCTGATGAGTCAATTGCCACAGATGTATCTTCACCTTGTGAAACAATTGTTAATCTAGCTGGATCAATACCTGCTTTTATCAATGTGTTTTTAACAGTGTTTGCTCTGTTGTTTGCTAACTTATCATTGTATGCATTTTTACCAACTTCGTCAGCGTGACCAATAATTTCTGCTGAAGCTGTTGGATTGTTTCTTAAGTAAGTCAACATAAAGTCAATACCTTCTGTAGAAACATTGGTTGGGTTAGTTTTATTTGTATCAAAATAAGTAGTAACATAACCTTCGTTGATTAAACGTTTGATCATATCAGCATTTGCAGTTGCAAGTGTTTCAGAAATTTTAGATTTATCTACATAAGTATTAGCCATATATTTCTCTAACTCATCTGGAACTCCATTTTTATTAATGTCAACCATTCTACCTTTAGTATCAACGGCAACACCTGCAATAGAGTTGTTTTCAACATCTAAATAATCTGGCACACCATCTTTATCAGCATCGTTCATCATTGATTCTAAATCACCAATTCTTTTATCGATAGCCTCAAGTTCTTTAAGTTTAACATCATCAATAATAGCCCAGTCACCGTGAATATTATCATTTCCAAATGAATAAGTAACTCCTAATGAAGCTGTAATCATTTGTCCGTATAAGTTGTTTTTAGGATCACTAAAATGACCATCCCAAGCAAAATGTTGTCTAAAATTAGAAATAGTACTAAAATCACCTATGATTGAGAATTTTTTTGTTACTCTTACTTCTGGAGATATTCCAAAAATTACACCACCATTAAATTCTTTTAAATTATAATTTGAAGCAGAAGAATTATGATCTGAATACACAAGAACTGGATCTGGAGCAGAGTTCAATTTTGGAGTTGCTTGACCTACTGATAAACCTGCGTGTATCAAAAGACTCAATCTACCCATTTCTTGTTGAATATTGAATAAACGAGATGCATTTACAACCCCTTGAAATCCAATGCGCATTACTTGTAGCTTGAAATCTTTACTGATTGTTGATTTGTTGTTTTCAAATAAATCATAACTAAAATCAGCTTTCAAACCAAATTTTGCACTAAACATATATCTAGCACCAATTGTGTATGTGTTAACCTTGAATGAACCAAAAAATTTATCAGGATTACTTGAAAAATAACCTTCAGAAAATGGTTTAGTTCCTTTGCTTTGTCCAGCAGATAATTCTAATGTCCATTTGTTATACTCTGGTGCACCGTTTTCTGCGTCTTTGGCTTCTTTTAAATCTTCTTTTTTATCTTCATTTTGAGCAATACTTGTCGTAAAAGTAAGTAATGTAAAAGATAATAATAGTAAATTTTTTCTCATAATTGTTTTTGTTTTTTGTACGTAGGTGTCTAAAATTTAACACATAAAGTGCAAATATAATAGTTTAGTTTTAAAATTCAATTTTTTATTCGTATTTTACTCATTTTAAATCAAAGATTAATCGGGTTAAATAAATACTAATTCTTATTAAATATATTTTATTATGCGATTTCATACTAGAAAATGGGTAAAACCAGAAGATTTAAATCCTAACGGAACGCTATTTGGTGGTAAATTATTGGCTTGGATAGATGAAGAGTTGGCTTTGTATTCAATTATACAATTAGAAAATTCAAGAATTGTGACCAAACATATGTCTGAAATAAATTTTAGAAGTTCAGCCAAACAAGGTGATATTGTTGAAATTGGTATAGATGTTGTAAAGTTTGGTAATTCATCAATAACGTTAAAATGTGAAGCTCGTAACATAATGACTAGAGAAACAATTATTACAATAGATTCAATTACAATGGTAAGCTTGGATCCAGATGGCAAACCAAGAGCTCACGGAAAAACAGCAATTGAGTTTATTAATGATCGATTAAAAAATAATCTATAGATTTTAAAAATCAGAATTTTTACCTTCTGTTGGTAATTCAAAAATTTCTAAATCAAAATATTTTATGGAAGCAATAATATGGTCAAAAATATCAGCCATTATATATTCGTAGTGTTCAAATTTTTTATCTTTAGTAAAAACATATATTTCTAATGGCATACCTTGAGCAGTAGGTTGTAATTGTCTGCAAAGTAATATCATATCTGGATTTAAACTCGGATAATTCTCCAAATATTGAGTGATATATTTTCTAAATAAACCAAAATTGGTAAGATTTCTACCATTTATAGGTAGCGATTTATCAATATTATTTGATGCATTATATTGATTTATTTCTTGTTGTCTAACATCAATATAGGAACTAATCAATTGAATTTTTTTCATTTCCATCAATTCTTTTTCACTCAAAAAGCGGATGCTATTGGCTTTAATAAGAATATGTCTTTTTATTCTTCTTCCATCTGAATTAAGCATTCCTCGCCAGTTTCTAAATGAATCAGAAATTAAACTATAAGTTGGGATTGTAGTAGTTGTATTGTCAAAATTTCTAACTTTTACAGTTGCAAGATTTATTTCAATTACATCTCCATCTGCGCCAAATTTATCAAATGTTATCCAATCTCCAATTCGAACCATATCATTCAAAGAAACTTGTACACTAGCCACAAAACCTAATATAGTATCTCTAAATATTAAGATGATGATGGCAGATATTGCCCCAAAAGTTGCAAATAAAGTATTGGCTTTGATTTCAAAAAGTTCAGAAATAATGACAAAAATTCCCATCATCCAGAGAACAATCATAATTACTTGTATGTAGCTATCTATGGGTTTGTCACTGTAAGTTGGGATTTGTTTTAAATAATCTCGTAATGCATTAAAAATAGTTCGAACAATCCATAGCATTAATAATACAATATAAATACCAACAAGTTTACCAAAAACGGCTTCCCAATAGACAAAATCATTCAAAATTATAGGTACCGATTTGTAAATAAAAAGCAACGGGATTAAATGGGCAATATACTTTGCGGTTTTGTTCGAAATTAATAAATCGTCAAATTTTGTTCTCGTTTTTTTTGCAATAATTGCCATTAAGGTAACTAATACAAACCTAAAAATAAGATAGATAATATAAGATAAAACACAAAGTATTGCAATATTGACAAGTAAACTTAAATAGGAGGCAATAGTATCTTGAAATCCCCATTTTTTGAACAAAGGATAGCACCAACCAAATATACTTTTAAGCATTTTAAACATTTCTTAAATATTTTTTATCAATATAAAAAGTACCAAATGGTAGGATTGAAGCTATACATATAATACCAAATTTTTTCCAGTTCCAATTGAGTTCTATTTTCAACATAATTGCTAGAATAATATATCCAATAAAAAGTAAACCGTGTGCCATACCAATTGTTTTTACAAATATTGGCTGACTAAAAAAATATTTCATTGGCATTGCAAAAAAAAGTAATAATAATAGAGATGATCCTTCTAGAATTGCGATGATTTTGAAAAATTTTAGCATAAAAATAGTATCGTTATTTAATAATTTTTACAAAATTAAGTAATACTATTGATTTTTGAATGATAAAGTACTTTAGTTTTGCAATAATAATAACAATTATGAGCAAAAGAGATTTAAAAAAATACCTTCAAGAAATTGACAAAGAACAACTAGAAGAACAAGTCCTTGCGTTGTATGACAAATTCAAAGATGTAAAAACCTATTACGATTTTGTTTTTCGTCCAAACGAAAAGAATCTAATCAAAGATGCAAAACTCAAAATAAGTAATGAATATTTTCCTGTAAGAGGCAAAAAACCAAAAATGCGAAGATCTGTAGCACAAAAATTTATCAAACATTTTATTTCGTTGGGTGTAGATTCTTTTCTAATTGCAGATATAATGCTTTATAATGTAGAAATTGCACAAACTTTATCATCAGAAAGAGTGATAAAACAAGAACTTTTTTTTAAAAGTATGCTTAGTTCATTTGAGCAAGCTATAAGTTTTATGATAGAAAAAGGGATTTTATATGAGTTTGAAAATAGGGTAGTAGACATCAAAAACGAAGCTTGTAATCAAAACTGGGTAAACAAATCTGAATTTGAAGCAGTTATAGAACGATTTGATTATTAAAAAAAACTTCAAATTTAAAAGTTAAAAAAAATAGAATAACCCTTTTTTAGGTGTAGTTTTGCAAAATTGTAAAAGTGATTATGCCTCATAAAGATTCTGAAATTGAAATAGAAGAAAAAAAGGAGCTTTATGGCTACCAACAAGGAGATATCGACGCTATTTTTGAACGTTTAGATAATGCTCCCAAAAATCATCACCTATTATATCAATTACCAACAGGTGGTGGAAAAACAGTGATTTTTTCTGAAATTGTTAGAAGATATTTATCAAAACACAACAAGAAAGTTGTTGTTCTTACCCATAGAATAGAACTTTGCAAGCAAACCTCAAAAATGTTAAAAGGGTTTGATGTAAAAAATAAAATCATCAATAGCAAAGTAAAAGAACTTCCTGATCAAAACGACTATTCTTGTTTTGTAGCAATGGTTGAAACACTCAAAAACAGAATCAATGATGAGAAACTTCACCTAGACAATATAGGATTGGTGATTATTGATGAAGCACATTACAATTCTTTTCGCAAATTGCTAAGTTCTTTCAAAAATGCTTTTATACTTGGAGTAACAGCCACACCACTTAGCTCGAATATAAAGCTTCCGATGAACGAAAATTATGATGAATTAATAGTAGGCGATACTATTTCATCCTTAATTGAAAACGGATTTTTGGCAAAAGCAATTACCTATAGTTATGATGTTGGTTTAACATCCTTAAAAGTAGGAATCAATGGTGATTATACTGTAAAATCTTCGGACGATTTATATTCAAATATGGCAATGCAAGAAAAACTTTTGCACGCATACATGGAAAAATCATTAGGAAAGAAGACCTTAATTTTCAATAACGGTATTAATACCTCACTTTATGTATATGAAACGTTTAGAGCAGCAAGTTTACCTATTCGTCATTTAGATAATACCAGTAATCCAGAAGACAGAAAAGATATTCTAGCCTGGTTTAAGAAAACCCCAGATGCAATTCTAACCTCTGTAGGAATACTAACCACTGGTTTTGATGAACCAACAGTTGAAAGTATCATTCTAAACAGAGCTACCAAATCACTAACCCTTTACTATCAAATGATAGGTCGTGGCTCAAGGCGTTTACCGCACAAAAAAACATTTGATGTTATAGATTTGGGTAATAATGCAGCCCGATTTGGATTGTGGAGTGAACCAGTAGATTGGCAACATATTTTTAAATCGCCTGAATTTTATCTAGAAAATCTTCGCGATGATTCAGAAATAGAATTGTATTTCAAATATCAAATGCCACCTGAATTAAGAGTAAAATTTGCAAAAACAGCGATAGTGACTTTTGATGTTGATGAAGAACATAAAAAAGTTATAGCACAAAATTTGCGTTCTAAGATAGTTTTAGAAAAATCATTAGAGCAACACGCAACTATGTGTGTTGACAATACCGAAGAATTATATGATGCCAAAATATTGGCAAAAGAACTACTTCCAGATATTGAATGTAGAATGAAACGGTACGCAAATTGTTTAAGCCATTGTAGTAAAAATTATAAAGAATGGCTTATTGATGATTACAAACTCAAATTAACGCTACTTATTGGCAAAAAGTTTAGAGAAAAAATGTTTTAATTTTTTAATTGAAAATCTCAACTCGATGAAATACATCATTTTATCGGTGTACTTTACCTATTTTTTTTAACAGTTATATTCTTCGTATAATTTATCTACTCATTAATGTATTTCATCGGAAATATAACTATATACAACAGATTTCAAGGTTTTTTTTTTTTTATTAAAAGAAGAGAAAATATCTTTGTAAAAGAAATAGTTTTAAAAAAGGAAAATTGAATCTTTTTTTGAGGTACTTTTTTTTCTCTAAAAAAAGTAAGCAAGAAAAACTATTTTGACTTTTTTTTAGAAAATAATAAAATATAAAAGTGTTATCAAAAGCATTATTGGCTATGGAGAACAAATATGATGTATTACTAATTTTAGAAGGAACATACCCCTATAATGGTGGTGGAGTTTCTACTTGGGCGCATATGTTATGCAACCAAGTAAAAAATTCTAATTATACATTATACTCAATAAATGCTGATTTTGAAGCAAAATCAAAATATAATTTATCTGAAAATGTAAAAAATGTAATTCAAGTTCCAATGTGGTCTCCATTAGAACCGCACGAATTATTGAATTATGGTCAGAAATATTATAAAACAATAAATAGAAAAGTCCAAAATGATGAAACTAATATTGTTGATGACTTTATTCCAATTTTCGAAAAATTATTATACAACATATATACTCAGGATGCAGATGTTGAAGATGTAGATGATGTAATGTATGAAATGTGGGTTTTTTTTAAAAACCATGATTACAAAAAAACGATGCGTAGTATGGCAGTTTGGAAATCATTCTGTAGTACTCTCTCTATTATTATAGAAAAAGACAATCATTATTCAGCAACTTTATATGATTTTACGGTTGGTTTGAGATGGTTATACCGTTTCTTATTGCCTATTTCTATAGATGTTCCAAAATGTGATATTTCACATTTGACTTTATCAGGATTTCCAGTAATACCAGCATTAATTTTAAAATATAAATACGGTACACCAATAATTGCAACAGAGCATGGAGTTTTTATTAGAGAAAGACTAATAGCTATTAATTCATCTGAATATTCCTTTTTCCTAAAAAACTTTTTGATTAAGTTCTCAGAGTGTATCACAAAATTGGTTTATTACAAAGCAGATGTAATCTTGTCGGTTAACAAGTTTAATATGCTTTGGGAGAAAAAATATGGTGCAAATCCAAACAAAATAGAAGTTATATACAATGGTATAGATTCAGATTTGTTTGTTCCAGCAGAGAAACCAGTACATTTAATTGGCGTGCCAACAGTTGTTGCCGCAGCGAGAATTTTTGAATTAAAAGATGTTATCACCATGATTAAATCGTGCGAAGTAGCAAAAAGAGAAATTCCAAACGTTAGATATCTAGTATATGGTGATAATAAAGCTGTTCCTGAATATACATTAGAGTGTGAAACATTAATCAAGAAATTAGGATTAGAAGAGAATTTCTTTTTAGCTGGATATCATGATCAACCACACCGTTTGTTTTGTGAAGGAGATATATCAATATTGACTTCTATATCAGAGGGATTTCCTTATACAGTTTTAGAATCAATGAGTTGCGGAATACCTGTAGTCGCTACAGATGTTGGTGGAGTTACTGAAGCATTAGATGATCAATGTGGCTTTATTTGCAAACCAAAAGACCACGAGTCAATAGGTAAAAGTGTTGTCATTTTATTAAAAGATGAAGCACTTAGAAAACAAATGGGTATAAATGCAAGAAAAAAAGTAGTTGATAATTTTACGATTGATAAATTTATCAAAGAATATGAGCAAGCATATGAAAATGTAATGAATAGAAAAGTTCAAGAACCTATTTACTTAAACACACATTTACAGGCAGCTATGGAAGCATCTTAAAAATATTTTTATATTTACCCCAAAATAGAATCCCCAATCTACAATGGAAAACCACTATACAAACATCAAATCTTTAATTGAAAATACTAAAGATAAAATAGGTAAACCCGTCAGCAGTCATGTTGTAGCGGCTACAATAGAATCCTTTGGTATCAGAGAAAAAGATACAATGGATGATTTTGGCTTTGCCACAATTCATGATTTAGCAGAATTAGTTTTTTATGAACTAAATACTGACAGATATTATGAGGGAGCAAAAAATCTAAAAGAATTAGAAGCAGAAGCTACTCAACCAAAAACGATTCAAGTTTCTGATTATCTTAGAGTAAAAACTCAAATTTTTGCCAAATACTATTCTTTAGGAATTTTTCATTTACTTCCTGTATTAATTCAAATTGTAGCTATTATCTTTTTTGGATATTCGTTATGGACATTTGTTGGCTTCAATGAAGTACAATCAACAGCTGTAGTTTTAGGTGTAATTATTGGTATGATTGCTACTGGTGGTTTTGTAAAAGTCATTGGTAAACAGGCTTCTTTTTATTGGAACTATGAAGATTATTTAATGACAAATAAAACAATCAATTATTTGCATAAAGTAGGGATGATTTCAATTTTTAGTGTTTTAGCAATTATTTTCTTAGTCAACTTTTTTTTCCACATTTATCCTTACGAAGTTTTATTTGTTGTTTTTGCCTATGCATTTCTTGTAGGTATGTTGTTGTTGTTTTTAGCACCACTACATACTATAGAAAAAAGATGGGTGATTACAATTGCAATATTTACAGGTACAACAATAGCAATTATTCTTAAAGAGTATACTATTTTACTAACTTTTGTTACCCATTGGATAGGAATTGCTATCGCCATAATAATTTCGAAACTATTTTTAATGATTTATTTTAGTAAATTAATAAAAAACAGAAAAACAATAAGTGGAGAAATAATTAGAGTTCCAGTACTTTTATACCATAACTACCAATACTTTTTTTACGGAATTTTTATTTATGTTTTTATATTTATTGATAGAATATTAGCATGGTCATCAAGTATTAACGGTAATATACCATTTCTTATTTATTTTGAAAAAAATTATGAATTAGGAATGGATTTTGCAATTTTAATTTTTTTATTACTAGCTGGAGTTTTAGAATATAGTATTGCATCGTTTACAAAATTTATTGATATAGGACAAAAAATTACAGATCATAAATCGCCAGAAGTTTTTAATAAACAACTTAAAAAAATGTATTGGCAACAAGTTTTAATGCTTTTTGCTACAAGTGTAGGAGCATTCGTATTAGTTTATTATATTGCGACCGCATCTTGGGGTTTTAAAGGTCAATTTCACGAAGAATTATTACTTATAAGTATACGAGTTTGTATACTAGGCGGTATTGGTTATGTTCTTTTGGCTTGGGGAATGCTTAATGCACTTTATTTATTTACACTTGGTCAAGCAATGAAACCTCTTTTGGCAATAGTATATGCTTGTATGCTAAATATAATTGTAGGATTTGTTTTAAGTAGATTTTTTGCTTATGATTACAGCGTAGTAGGTATGCTTTGCGGAGCAGCACTTTTTGTAGCGCTAACTTTGAAAGCAAATATTAGCTTTTTCAAAAATCTAGATTATTATTATTATGCGGCATATTAAATTTTTCCTTTTCATTATCCCAACAATTTTATTAACGCTTTTCTTTACAACTGATATGAAAAAAAATAACGTTCTTTTTTGTTACGGAAAATTAAAACCAGAAGAAATAAAAGGATACGATTATTTAATTTTAGAATCAAAACACTATTTCCCAAGCAATGTTAGAGTTATGAAATCTCAAAACAAAAAAGTTTTGGCATACATAAGTTTGGGTGAAGTAAATATCAATGCAAATCATTATAAAGAACTAAAAAATAGCACTTTAGGTAAAAATAAAATTTGGAATAGTTTTTATCTTGATTTGAAGTCTGAAAAAACAATTCAAATTTTATTAAATATTGTTGATGAAACTTTAAAAAAAGGATATGATGGTTTGTTTTTAGACAATATTGATAATTATTGTATGTATGGTCATCAAAAAGCTCAAAAAGAAGATTTGATAAAATTATTAAAAAAAATAAAAGAAAAATATCCTAACAAAACCTTTATTCAGAATGCAGGATTAGAAATTATAGATCAAACACACGAATATATAGATGGTATATCTATTGAGTCTATAGCTAGCAGTTATACTTTTAAAACAAAAAAATATAGTTTGAGAGAAAATAGCCAGTTTGAAAATTCTATGAAAAATTTAGAGTCGATAAAAGATAAATATAAGATGCCTATTATTTTAATAGAATATGCTGATACAGAAGTTTTATATAAACAAATTGAAGATAAGATAAAGAATACTAAATTTGATTATTTTATTGGAAATATAGATTTGCAACATTTGCCAAAATTTAAAAATTAGCAATTATGATGTTTCTAACAAGTTCAATATTACTAGGTTTTATAAGGCTCGGCTTTATAATCCTATTTCTATTTTACTTAAATAGAAAATTCATATCCATTACTAATAAAATGAATTTTTTAGATTTTATAGTATCTAATTGGTTTCGATTTGGTAGTATTATTTTAGTGTTAATTTTTATATTAGTTGAAGTAAATGCCTATAATTTATTTAACACTTACTTCTTTTTACTATTAATTGTAATTATAGATATTATTGGGTTAAAGAATCTCAGAAATCTCAGACATTACTTTAATACTCATATAAAAAATGGATTGTTAAGTTTTCTTAGAAATGTAGAAAGTAATAGATCTTTTTGGTATTGGTTTTCCTTTCCTAAAAACAATAGACATAACAAAAAAAGCAATACCAACATAATTATATTGATTTTAACAATTGTAATTGCTACAATTACTTTTTTGAGTAGATATTATTTTATTATTTATGATAACTATTCATTATCAGATGCTTGGATTTATGATTTAAATAAAATTATTCAATTTGATAATAATTATTGGTTTACTTATGAATTAGCTTCGGATGGTGAGTTAGCTATGGTGAATTTATATGGTAAAATTACAGATGTAAGTCCTGAAATAGCCTTGCAAGTTATTGCAATTTTAGAGTCGACAATGTTATCAGTAATTCTATTTTGGACCATTAACAAATTAACTCCATCAAAGTTTTTGGCACCAATTATTGCTTCTTTATCATTTGGGTTAATATATGTTTTAACGCCATTAAATGTTTATTTTTTATTAAAAGGAAACCCAATATTTTTAGCATTTACATTTGCATTACCTGCATTTGTATATTTTTTAAGACCTAATTTGATAAAATTAAGCAGACTAAGTTACACCTTCAGCTATATTTTTGTATTTGTTTGTATAGGACTAATAGATATATTTAGTTATTTTATTTTATTGCCACCTTTTTTAATAATTGGTTTATTAGTTACTAAATTTAAAAATAAAATAAGCAATATATTAGTACTTTTATCATTTACTATAAGTACAGGAATATTAATTGCAATTTATGGATTTGCTTGTTATAATCAAGGAGCAAATTTGATGGAGTTTATTCATCAAAACCTACTTTCAGTAAATTATTATACATATATACCGCAATTGATTATACCTTATAATATAATAATAGAATATGTTCAGTATAGTACTTACGTTGGTTTTATACTGATATTTATATTAATGATTTTCAAAAAAGAAAACTGGCGATCTACTATCGTGTTTTTTCTGTATTTCAATTTTATTATTATGCTTACTTATATCAAGAATAAATGGATAGATATTGATATGCTTAATAATTCAATTTCTGTTTTATTACCAATAATTTTAGGATTAAATGCAGCAATCGTTATTCGTATATTTAATTTGGTACTATATCGTGTCGAAAAAATATATCCTGTAACAATTACGGTTTTAATAATTGGAATGGTATATGCTGCAATTTTTTATCAAGAAAAAGTAATTAATTCCTTAACAATAGCAGACAATGCACCAAAACAAATACTAAATGCTTACGACAAAATAAAGCAATCCTTTTTTGAGCAATCCTATTGTGTAGTTAATGATCCAGCTGCACAGGTGATTAGTACAAACAATCATTTTTTTATGAATTATGATTTCTTTATAAATGAATATGCAAAAACAGACTTTCTCTATTTTAAAAACAGAAAAGATCCAAAATTTTTAATAAAAAACCCACAATATTCATTATCAAAAAGTGTTTTAGTTTTTATTTTGAATGATAAAAACAAAGACGAAAATAATGTATTTTCTGAAAATAAAAACCTTAATGCTGAGTTAAACTCACAATTAAGCCTTCTAAGAAAAAGAGGCAGAAAAATCAATCTGTTTTATGATACAGAATTTTTGAAAGTTTATGAAATTGTAAACGAACCTCGAGAAAGTAAAGTTTCTGATTTGATATTTTAATTATGAAATTTATAAATAAATATATAAACAATTTTTTTTTATGTATAACGACAGTTTTATTATTGTTGTTAGCAACAGGATGCGAAGGTGTTGATGATTGGACAGATTTAGAAGAATTAAAAACAATTTTTGATAGTAAAGAAGATTTAAAATCTGATGGACCGTTTAAAAGATATTCTATACCAGAATTAAGTTCAGAACCATTAGTAGAGTTTGTAATTGATAATAAGTCAAAATATAGTATTCTCTATTCAAAAGAAATTAGAAAAATTTGTGATTATACAAAAATTCCTTACAACACAATAAATCTTAGTAGTTGGAACACAGCACACAGTATCTCAGCTACAACACGAGTATTAGTAATATACGATACAAGCAAGTTAGACGATGCATCAACAGCTGTATTACTTGATTTTGTTTCAAATGGTGGTACTTTATTTTTACCATATGCAATAGAAGATAGAAGAAATTCTTTTTTAATGGGTTTCAAACCAGAAGCACTTTATATTACAAATGTCAAAGCTTCAGGTTGGTATTTTAATACTCCTTTTTTACCCAATTTAAAAGGCAGAAGCTACCTAAAGGATTTAAAGTTTTATGGATTTGCTGCTCAAAATTTCACAAATAAAATCAAAGTATTAGCAACTGCTTTAAATGACCCAAGTTACCCAACAATAGTTGAAAATTCTATAGGTAACGGAAAAGTTATATTATATAATACCTCAGGAGAATTCTTAAAAGCGGATAGAGGATTTATTTTTGCCGGAATATTAAAAGGACTAGAAGGAATACCATATCCTGTAGCCAATACAGCAACTATTTTTTTAGATGATTTTCCTTCACCTCAATACGATATTAAAGCAGAACCTATTCAATCAGAAATGAATTTGTTTACTTCAGATTTTG
>JAYTNO010000277.1:0-2376 GCA_043748275.1 Flavobacterium sp.
AGACGATAAATGGAATATAAGTACATTTGTGAATTGGTTGGAGCAGATTCATGCTGATGATGATGACGATGTAATTGACAAAAATCCAATATATTATGCATTAAAAACTATAGATGATGAGAAACTGAAATACCTTGGCTATAATCATTTTCAAAATGCTGAATATAAAACTCAACATAGTAGATTACAGCGTGAGATTTCCCGTCAAGACCTTAAGAAGATAGTTTATACGAATCTAATGAAGATAATTACAATAGCACCAGAAGTATTAGAGAATATTACATTGTAGTCAAATTTCATTATTTTTTATATTTTTACTTTTGTATCTAAATAGTTATGTTTGTTTTAGAGATAAGTTTAAGAACCCGTAGTTTTACTACGGGGAGTCCAAGCATAAATGCTCGAACTCGTATTCTATTTGTCTTGTAAGAATCATTTATATTTTTGATACAAATGACTCATTTTATGTGGTTTTTATCATTTCTAAAAAAATTGATTGAGAATTAACATTTTTTACATTACCACAACGTAATCATAATTTAAATGGATTCTTTACCTATCGTTCCATTCGGAAAGTACAAGGGACAACCAATAACAAGTTTAATAAATGACACCAAATATTTGGAATGGTGTAAACTACAGGAATGGTTTCAGAAATTTCCTGTAGTTTATAACATATGTGTTAATCAAACAATTACGACGAATGACACGGGTTCAAAAACTCCAGAACATAATAAACTACAAAATCTGTTTTTAGAAAGAAAATTCAATATTGAATTCATAAATCATTTATACAGATTTGATAAATCTATAACACTCTTACAGAAACTATATTGTGATGAAGAGTATTATTTATACTGTGGTGACCAGAAATTCAATTTCAATGATTACGGGTTAGAAAATTCATTAATTACTCCAATTTTTGAAACCATCTTTAACTGGGATGTTTGTCTTTTATTGGGTAAATATAGTGGTGGAGGTATGAAATCTAATGGTAACAATATTACGTTAAAGTCGGTGTATAATTCAGAAAATATGGTTATTTATGAAAAACTATTTAATAATATTAAACATATTGAATGGAGTTATACCAGAAATGATTGTTGGTATTCTTTTGCGGATAAAACTATTTCTTTATACATAGAAATTAAACCTCTTATGGGTGATGATTATCCTAACGTATTGAGAAAGATGAGTATTCAGATAAAGTTAACTAATGATAAGAATGGACTGTATATATTATTCGTCAGTAAATTTTCTTCGTCATCAACAACAACAGAACAATTGGTTGCAATATTCAAACAATCGAATATCATCATAGTTTTCATTGATGACATGTATTCTTCTTTACCGAATAATTCAATCGCTGAACCACAAATTCTTCGCATTATTCCACAGAAAAACGAGATTATAATACCTGATGAATTACAAAGCTCAAAAAAATCAAAGACACTTAAAGATTATTTTAATAAAATGTAAATTGTGTCGTATTTGTAAATGACGTTAGGATAAATTAATTGTTTTTTATCGTTTTTACTTTTGTATCGAATTATGTTATATTTGTTTTAGAAATGAGTTTAAGAACCGTAGTTTCACTACGCGGAGTCCAATGATAGATGCTCGAACTCTATTGATTCATTGTTCAGAACCACGTACATTCGAACTCGTATTATCGTTTTAATACAAAAAAAGCATATAAAGAATTACACGAGTATTAAGCATACAATGAGTTCATTAGAATTAATTTCATTACAGCATGAAGTCGAAAGTTTAATTAGAGGGTTACTTGATGACCCTGATTCGAATGTGAATTATTTTTTAGATTATGTGATTATATTGAATGTAACTTATAGCGGACGTTTGTGTGCTCCTCAGGTATTGAATATTTTGATAAATGCTTTAAAGAATGGTTCTAATCGCGGAAGAGGTTTTTTTGTAAGAAGTTCTATTTCGATTGGAAACATAACCGATTTAGATGTTTTGAATGATTTACGTAGGTTTTTCATTCGTCATTGAAGATTTGATACAAATGAATAAGAGCATATATGGAGTCAATTCAAATGGTCTAAACAGAGTTTAGATATCATACCATAGGTATGACCATTTGAATTATCAAAATACCGTGAGAAAATAATTAATTTAAAAAAACGCAAAAATTAAGAAGTTTTAAGATGTTTTTTAATTTATAACTCATTTATTATCTTATTTAATCTTATTTTTCGATACAAAATTTAAGAACTTTTAAGATTATTTTATACACAATTTTTTAGATCATTTAAGATTTTTCTGTATTAAGATTTTACATTTTTACATTTTACATTTTTACATTTTATTTTTTTGATACAATTTTTACATTTTTATTTTCGGTACAATTTT
>JAYTNO010000278.1:0-15937 GCA_043748275.1 Flavobacterium sp.
GAAATTACAGTAATTGGTGTAGATGATTACTTTATTATCAATTCTGGACTCGAAACTACTCAGGGTAGAAATTTTACGCCATTTGATATTTCAAACAATACGTATTCTTGCGTAGTGGGATCTGATTTTGAAAAAGATTTATTAAAAGATGTTAATCCTATTGATAAAATTATTTCTATTCGTGGCGCCAAATTCAAAGTCATTGGCGTCTTAAAAGAAAAAGGGTCAACTTTTGGTAACAGCCAAGATTTGAGAGTATTGATTCCGATACAAGTGGCACGTTCTTTATTTACCGCACCCAATATTAATTATACAGTGAGTGTCATGATTGACAAAAAAGAATTATTAGATCAAGCGGTTGATAATGCCAATAGTACGATGCGTCGTATTAGAAAATTAAGTCCCGTAAAAGAAAACAATTTTGGTATTTCGAGAAGTGATGATTTAATCAATAAAATTCTAGACATTACACAATATCTAGGCATTGCCGCTTGGGTAATTGGAATTATCACCATTTTTGGGTCGTCTATAGCATTAATGAATATTATGTTGGTTTCAGTAACCGAAAGAACACGTGAAATTGGTGTCCGTAAAGCACTTGGAGCAAAAAGAAGTACTATTGCTTTTCAGTTTTTTATCGAAACTATTGTTATAGGGCAATTGGGCGGATTACTTGGTGTTATTCTAGGAATTTTGGCTGGTTATGGTATAGCAACTGCAATGGATTTTATTTTTGTAATTCCGTGGGCTGCAATTACTGCCGCTTTTATCACTACATTTATTGTTGCCATTGTTTCGGGTTCATATCCAGCTATAAAAGCCTCAAAACTAGACCCAATTGAAGCATTACGTTACGAATAATTTAGGATTTTGTACATCGAATCATTCTATCATTTCCATAAATATCTTTTCGCAATTCGATATTTTTGAAAGACATTTTTTCTAACAAAGCTACAGTTTCTTTCCCTAAATATTGATTGATTTCAAAATACAATTCACCATTTTGGCAGAGGTTTTTTTGCGCCAATTCGGCAATTTTTCTATAAAAAAGCAAGGCATCAGAATCTTCAACAAACAAAGCCAAATGAGGTTCGTGTTCTAAAACATTTTTTTTGATTTCTGCTTTTTCTAAATTCCGAACATAAGGAGGATTAGAAACTATGATATCAAATGGTATTTTTAAATCATTCGTTTCTAAAATATCTGCTTGTATAAAAGTAACTGCTGCAACATTTTTATCAGCATTTTTTTTAGCTGTTGCTAATGCTTTTTCTGAAACATCAATAGCAAAAACAACTGCATTTGTGATATTTTTTGCTAATGAAATCGCAATACATCCGCTTCCTGTTCCAATATCAACTATTTTTATTTGATGTGTTGAATGGTTGTTTTTATGATTTGAAACAATCCAGTCAACCAATTCCTCAGTTTCTGGTCTTGGTATCAAAACATTTTGATTAACATTAAATTCTAATCCATAAAAATGAGTAGACCCAAGTATGTATTGAATTGGAATTTCAAGTTGTAGTTTTTCAAGAATGGCATTCCAAACAAGTATTTCTTTATCTGTAAAATGCAATTCGGGTTGCAAAGCCAAATCAACCCTTTTTAATTGATGCAATTTTTCTAAAACCAAATAAAAAAAACTCGATGCTTCTTCCTTATCATAAAGAGAAGAAAGTGCTGTAGTAAAATGAGAGCGATAGGTTTTAATTTGCATGGTATAAAATATGATTACAACACTTTTATCATCCAAACCGGGCAACTAGTATGGCCTGTATTTCCCATTGGTTCACTAAGATATTCAAAACCTACTTTTTGATAGAGTTTTTGTGCATCTTCCATATTTGGCATCGTTTCGAGATAACATTTTTTATATCCAAAATCTCTTGCACTTTGCAAACATTTGTCCATCATTTGTGTACCTAAACCAATGCCTCTAGCTTCAGGCAAAAAATACATTTTCTGCAATTCGCAAATAGTATCGGCTTCATTTTCTAGACGACTTACTCCTGCTCCACCAATTATTTGTCCGTTATTTTCAATGACAAAATAAACCGATTGTGAAGTAATATAGGTTTCAAACATACTATCTAACTGCGGATCAGCATAAGCAGTACCTACTTTTGGGACATTATATTCTATTAAAACCTGTCGAATAACTTGAGCAATCGCTTGATTATCTTCTTTTTGAATGGGTCTAATGATCATAAAAAACTAAACTTTTGATGAGATAAAAAATAAAAGTAAAATATAGTACTTTTACGAGGTGAAGATAAACGAAAAATACATACAACGTTGCATCGAATTAGCCAAAAATGGATTTCCATTGGCTATGCCAAATCCTTCTGTTGGTGCTGTTGTTGTATACAATGACCTCATTATTGGAGAAGGTTATACGTCTGCTTATGGTGGTTTTCACGCCGAAGTAAATGCAATTCATGCTGTAAAAGACAAATCTTTATTAAAAAAAGCCACCATTTATGTAAGCTTAGAACCTTGTTCGCATCACGGAAAAACACCGCCTTGTTGTGATTTGATTATAGAAAATCAAATTCCAAATGTAGTTATTGGCACGCTTGACACCAATAAAAAAGTAGCAGGAACAGGAATAAAAAAATTAATCGAAGCCGGAAAAAATGTTACTGTAGGTATTTTAGAAAAGGAATGTCGTGCTATCAACAAACGGTTTTTTACTTTTCACGAAAAAAAACGTCCTTACATTATTCTGAAATGGGCAGAAACTCAAAATGGATATATTGCCCCTTTAGTAAAAGATAAAAAAGAACCCGTTTGGATTACCAATCAATATTCGCGTCAATTAGTGCATAAATGGCGAAGCGAAGAACAAGCAATTCTTGTAGGAACGCAAACAGTACTTGACGATAATCCAACTTTAAATGTTAGAGATTGGAAAGGAAAAAACCCTATTAGAATTGTTTTAGACCAAAATAATCGAATTTCAAAAGAAAGTCATATCTTTGATAATCAATCTAAAACAATTGTACTGTCAAAAACAGAAATTGATTTTAGCAAAAATGTAGCGCTCCAAATCGCAAATTTTTTATTTGAAAATAATATTCAAAGTGTTATTATTGAAGGCGGAAGACAAACCTTACAGACATTCATTGACGAAAATCTTTGGGATGAAGCAAGAGTTTTTAAAGGAACCGTTTTTTTTGAAAATGGAATAAAAGCACCAATTTTAAATGCAAAACAGAAAGAAAAAAAATTCATTTTAAACGACGAACTTTTAATTTTTAGAAACGATGATTAACAGTATTATATTCGATTTTGGAGATATTTTTATCAATTTAGAAAAAGAAGCTTCTATTAATGAATTCAAGAAATTGGGTGTAGACGCACCTAATGAAGAACTAATTGCGATGAACGATTTGTTCGAAAAAGGCAAAATCACCGAAATGCAGTTTATTGAAGGTTTTCAAAAACATATCCCAAATGCCGATATTCACGATATACGTAAAGCTTGGAATTCTATTATTGGAGAATTTCCGTTGTATCGATTAGAATTTTTACAAATGCTTTCGCATAAATATCGTTTATTTTTATTAACAAACACTGATGCTATTCATATTAGTAGATTTGAACATATGGTTGGGATTTCTTTTTTTAGTGATTTCTATCAATGTTTTGAAAAAGTCTATTATTCTTTTGAAATGGGTATGCGAAAACCAGACCCAAATATCTACAAAACAATTCTAAAAAAACACGATTTATCACCAAAACGCACCTTGTTTATAGATGATAAAAAAGAAAACACCGATGCTGCAGCTTCATTAGGCATACAAGTTTGGAATTTGCAAGTTGGGCAAGAAGATATAGTAGATTTGTTTGAAAAAAAATTGCTCTAATCGCTTTTGGAAATTAAAGACACTTATAAAACAATTGCCAAAGCCTCTGAAGAAATTCTTTTTAAAGAAAAAAACAGCAAGTTTTTTGGATATGCTTTCCCGATTACTTCAGAAGAAGAAGTAAAAAATTTACTCGAACCCTTACGGAAAAAACATTTTAATGCGGTGCATTTTTGTTATGCCTATCAAATAGGCACTGATAAAATTCAGTTTCGTGCCAATGATGATGGCGAACCAAGCAATACTGCAGGAATGCCTATTTACGGACAAATACAATCACACGAATTAACCAATGTTCTAATTGTTGTTGTTCGTTTTTTTGGCGGAGTAAAACTTGGTGTTGGTGGTTTAATCGCTGCCTACAAAACCACAGCACAACAAGCTATTGAAACTTCATTAATAATCGAAAAAACAATTGATGAGCAATATCAAATATCTTTTGATTATAAAAATATGAATAAAGTCATGCGCATCATTAAAGAGAAAAATCTGGAAATTATTTCTCAAAAAATGGGATTAAATTGTGAGATATTACTTGCTACACGCAAAAAAAATGCAACAATTGTTTTTGAAATCTTTGATAATTTGTTTGGAGTAGATATAAAAACTGTATAAAGTTATCAATTCATCAACGCAATAATATACGCTGGCGGAACAACTGGTCTTCCTGTTTTTAAGTCAATAAATACCAACGTAAAATCGCCAGTTGTTAACAACTCATTTTTTTCGTTCCAAATTTCACATTCTAATTCTATCTTCACACCAGCATATTTTTTGAATTTGGTTTTCACTGTAAGTAAGTCATCATATCGCGCTGATTTTTTGTAATTTAAAGTTAGTGATACAATTGGCAATCCTATTCCGCTTTCTTCTAAAGCTTTGTAAGAAACCCCTTTGTTTCTAAGCCATTCGACTCTTCCTATTTCAAAATAGGGCAAATAATTTCCGTGATACACCACGCCCATTTGGTCGGTTTCAGAATAACGAACTCGTATTTGCTGATGGTCTTCTTTCATAACTTCTATTTAAATTTTAGGTTAATTCAATGTAACTTTTTTATATCCTTACAACAATATTTTTTAAAAATCAACCTGTTTTTTATTTTTTTTTAACGATTTTTGTTCACATATTTGTTACCCCGAAAAAAGAATAAATATCAGAGGTTTTTCCTGTAGGATTACCTTTAAAAAAACACAAATTTAGTAAAAAATTATGAGCAAAACTGCGGAATCAGTATGGGAAAATTGTCTAGCATTCATAAAAGACAATATTCAAGATCAAGCTTACAAAACTTGGTTCGAACCGATTAAGTCTGTTGAGCTTACTGACAATGCTTTATACATTCAAGTTCCAAGTAAATTTTTCTATGAATGGCTTGAAGAGCATTATGTTAAATTATTAAAAGTTGCTTTAACAAAAGAGTTAGGAAAAAATGCCAAGTTGTTGTACAAAATCAAAATGGAAAATACCTATGGCAACAAACAACCATTTACTGAACAATTGCCAAGTGCTCACAGAAGTTCTGTAAAAGCACAAGATGTAGATGCACCTTTTAAAAACTTAAGTCCAGAATTAAAAAATCCTTTCGTAATTCCTGGAATTAGAAATTTAAAAATAGAATCACAATTAAATGCTAACTATAGTTTTGATAATTTCCTTGAAGGAGATTCCAATCGTTTAGCACGATCTGCAGGTATGGCTGTTGCTAACAAACCTGGCGGAACATCATTTAACCCATTATTGATTTTTGGTGGCGTAGGATTAGGTAAAACCCATTTAGCTCACGCTATTGGTGTTGAAATCAAAGACAAATATCCAGAAAAAACAGTATTGTATATCTCTGCTGAAATTTTCACACAACAATATATAGACTCTGTAAAAAAGAACAACCGAAACGATTTTATTCATTTCTATCAATTAATCGATGTTTTAATTATTGATGATGTTCAATTTTTATCTGGAAAATCAGGAACGCAGGATGTGTTTTTTCACATATTCAATTACTTGCACCAAAATGGCAAACAAGTAATTCTTACTTCAGACAAAGCGCCTGTTGATATGCAAGATATCGAACAACGTTTGTTATCTCGTTTCAAATGGGGATTATCTGCAGAATTGCACCAACCCGATTATGAGACAAGAATCTCAATCCTGAAAAATATATTATATCGTGATGGTGTTGAAATGCCGGATGATATCATAGAATATGTTGCTAGAAATATCAAATCAAATGTACGCGAACTTGAAGGTGCTATTATTTCATTAATTGCACAATCGTCTTTCAATAAAAAAGAAGTGACACTTGATCTTGCTAAACATGTAGTTGAAAAATTTGTTAAAAATGTAAAAAGGGAAATTTCTATTGATTATATCCAGAAAATAGTTTCTGATTATTTTCAACTTGACCTTGAAACTTTACAATCTAAAACCAGAAAACGTCACGTAGTGCAAGCCAGACAATTGGCGATGTTTTTTGCAAAGAAATTTACAAAAGCTTCATTGGCAAATATTGGTTCTCAAATTGGAGATCGTGATCATGCTACTGTGTTACATGCTTGCAAAACGGTAGATAATTTAGTAGCTACCGATAAGCACTTCAAAAAATTTGTAGAAGACATTCACAAAAAATTATCGCTCTAAAATGCCTGTTAAAATTTTAATGGTTTGCCTTGGCAATATTTGCCGTTCGCCTTTGGCAGAAGGAATTTTGGAATCTAAACTTCCATCAAATCTTTTTACAGTAGATTCTGCTGGTACTGGCAATTGGCATGTTGGCAATAAACCTGACGATCGCTCTATTGCAGTTGCAAAAAAGCATGGTATAGATATCACGCATCAAAGAGGCAAACATTTTCAAAAAAATGATTTTGAAAATTATGATTATATTTATGTAATGGATAATGCTAATTATAGTGATGTTATGGACCTTGCTATAAATGACGAACAAAAAAACAAGGTAAATTTAATCTTAAACGAACTCTTTCCTGGCGAAAATGTTGATGTACCAGATCCTTATTATGGCATTCAACACGGTTTTGATACCGTATATACTATGTTGGACGAAGCTTGTGATGAAATTGCAAGAAAACTTATTGCCAAACACTCTTAAATTAAAGAAATGAAATCATTGGGCAAATTATATCTTATTCCTACAACATTAGGAGATTGCGACCCATTTGATGTTTTGCCACAAACCGTAAAAAGAGCAATCGATTTTATAGATGACTATATTGTTGAGAATGAAAAAACAGCAAGAAAATGCATAAAAAGTATTCATCCTGAAAAAATACAAGCTACACTTAGATTTAAATTATTAAATAAACATACCGAAGTTTCAGAACACAATGCTATGATTCAACCTTGTCTTGAAGGTAAAAACGTAGGATTAATGAGTGAAGCTGGCTGTCCTGGTATTGCTGATCCTGGCGCTGTAATTGTAAAATTAGCTCACGAAAAAGGCATACAAGTAGTACCATTAGTTGGACCTTCATCCATTTTTTTAGCATTGATGTCATCTGGAATGAATGGTCAAAATTTTGCTTTTAATGGATATCTTCCTATTGAGAAAACAGAAAAGAAAACTGCACTTAAAAATTTAGAAAAACTGTCAACAGACAAAAATCAGTCTCAAATTTTTATTGAAACACCGTATAGAAACAACAAACTTTTTGAAGATGTATTGCAAGTGTTACAACCCAATACACATTTATGTATTGCTGCAGATATTACTTTACCTACCGAATATATCAAAACATTACGCGTTCAAGATTGGAAAAAAACGAAAATAGACTTGCACAACAGGCCTACTATTTTCATTATTCATAAAACATAAAAAAACCTGCTAATTAGCAGGTTTTTTTATAAATTCTTTTTTTATCTTACTCTTGCATTACTATCCGCAACAATAGCGTGAGTTTCATAACCACCAAAATCTTTCATATAGGTTTTAACAGAAGTACCGTATTGGTCTCTACATTTTCTGGCACCATTGGTTTTAAGAAATCGTTTTACAGATCCAGCACCACCAAGATGAGCTGCAGCTAATATTCCTGACTCAGTAACTTTGACACCACTGATTATTTTACCAGAATAAAGTTCGATTTCTTCTTTTAGAAGTGATTTATTTTTTGATAACAGAGCAACAAATGCTTTTTCTTGTAATCTAGGACTATTTAAGAAAGCCAAACTATCTTTTATTCCAATGGTTTTTAATGTCTCAATACCAAATTGGTATTTGCCCATATATCCTAAAGTGTTTATTTTTTTATATTTACCTTGTGATTCTTTAAATGCAATTGCTTCTTTAAACCCAATAAAAAACTTTCCAGTATAAGGAATATTCAAATTAGTGTAATCTTTTTGCATTTTTGAAGGAAACATATAGTTCATTTCCTCATTTTCTCCTACGTGAAACCAATTGTAATTTTCTAATTCGAATTTTTTAAAACCGGAACTCAAAAAGCCTATTATTAAAATAAGACTGGTGTAAAAAAACCATTTTTTAATCATAATTTGTTTTTCTTCTTACGCTGTCACACTAAGAAATTTCTGCGGTGCAAATATACAACAAAAAATAGAAAACTGAAAATCAGTTAGTTGATTTTTCTAAAAATACAAAAAGTGCAATTTAGATTGCCCTTGAGCTCTTATTTCAAAGGCTGGAGCAGGAATTTTAATGATGTTAAAAAGAGAAAAAACAGTCTTTAAAAGAGGCGATTTGGTTTTTATTTTGGTCAAATCAGCATCAAAACTCAGAAAAAACTGTCTAGTTCTTTCTTTTTCTGGAAGAAAAATAGTGTTAACTAATTTATCATTCCCTGTTATCATGCCTTCAGCTCCGTAACCAAAGGCAACATTCAACCAAGTAGGAATTTTGGATTGTTTAAAAAAAGAATGAACATTTATAGACAACCAATAGGTTTGACCATTATAATCTTTTATAATTTGTTCGTTTAAAGTAGAACCTAATACATTTGGTCTCGCCGAAGCATAAGGCGTAGTATGAAACGAAAATTTTGGAACTATTCGTTGTTCTTTCCACAACAATTCCTGAGAAACATAAAGAGCCGTTCCCGATGCATTTGCCGCCACATCTCCTAATGAAGCTCCCCAATTTGACGAATATCCATCCATAACCTCAACTGCAGATAAAAATACAAATCCCAAAGTTGAACCATAGAGTAATTGACTTTTTCTAGAAACACCAGACCATTGCAAAGCCTTTTTTCCAAAATTTCCAATTTGATAAGACGAAAAAACATGACCAGCTTTATCCATTTGCAACCAATCGGCATTATCGTTTATGGTGTGAAAATTACTTTGCGGATAATCAGCATACCAAAACTGATTCAATCCCACTAAGATTCCAGCAGACAGTGCTACTTCTGAAAGTATAACGGTATTTCTTCGTTGACTATTTAAAGAATCGGCTGGTTTATGAAATTGCTCAATTGAGTTTTGAGATAAAGAAACAATAGGAATAAATCCTAAAAAAATTAAAACAAAAATGTTTTTTAAGTTGTTCAAAATCTATCTTTTTATACCTTGATTGTTTACCCAAGCTACGTATTTTTGACGATTGACTTCGTGTTGTGCTGGAGTAACTGCAAATTCGTGGTAACCAAAATTGGTGACACTGGCACAAAAATAAATGTAGTTATGTTTCTCCGGATTCAAAACAGCATCAAGAGCTGTGATATCTGGCATGGCAATTGGTCCTGGCGGCAAACCTTCATACATATAAGTATTATAAGGTGAATCGGTTTCTAAATCCTTATACAACACTCTTTTTATAACCTGATTAAAATCGTTTGTTTTTAATTTTACCGCATAAATTACCGTTGGATCTGCTTCTAGTTTCATGCCTTTTGCCAAACGATTTAAATATACGCCAGCAACTTTGGGTCTTTCATCTTTTTTTACGGTTTCTTTATGAACAATAGAAGCTAAGATAGCAACTTGAATAGGGGTTAAATTTTGTTGTGTAGCTTTAGCAATACGTTCTTCTGTCCAGAATTTTCGATATTCTTTAGCCATTCTATCACGAAATTTTAGGGCACTAGTATTCCAGAAAAATTCATAGGAATTCGGAACAAACATGGCTAAAACATTGCTTTCTGTAAATCCGTTTTCAGCCAAAAATTTTGGGTCTTTGAAAGCATTTAGCAAACTCAAACTATCCGCTTCTATTTGTGAACCTATTCTTCCAGCAAAATTCTCTAATCGTTCTTGATTATTGAAAGCAAGATTGACAGGAACATTTTGGCGCAAAGAATTAACTATGTCATTACTACTCATACCCTTTTTTAAAAGAAATTTCCCCGATTTATTTTCTCTTTGCGGATAGGATTTTTTATTGGCAACCATTTCAAAACGCGCCATATCTTTTACAAAAGGGGCAATTAATTGTTTTACCTCGTCATAATTGGCATTGGTTGGGATGTATAAATAAACTTGTTTTTCTTGGAATTTGGTGTTAGGAGCAAATATATCTCGATACAACATATACCCATAAATCATTAAACCTGAAACGATTACTACTGATAAGATGGCGATGATTTTTTTTAATTTCAAAACGTTTTTTTTTAAGATGATAAATTGATTAATTGAAATAAAGCTTCGTCTTTATAAGTTCCGTTGACTAAATTCCATTGTTTTTTGACCCCTATTTTTTGGAAACCAAATTTAGTAAAAAGAGAAATACTTATTTCATTTTCGGTGTCAATATTAGCATACAATTGATGCAAATTTAAATGTGTGAAAGCATAATTCAATAACAATTCTAAGGCTTCACTACCTACTCCACTATTTCTATTGTCTTGATTTAGAATGAGAATCCCTATTCCTGCACGATTATTTTTAGGGTCAAAATCAAATAAATCTATTAATCCTATTGCTGGAAAATCTTGATTTTTGCAAATAGCCAACCGAAATTGTTTGGCTTCGTAAATGTCTTGATGGGCATTTTCGAGATATTGTCGGATCAAAAATCGGCTATAAGGAGTTTGTGTATTACTCACATTCCAGATAGATTCGTCGTTTTCTACAGCATACACAAACTCCAAATCATTGGGTTCTAAGGCGCGTAAATAAATATTTTTTCCTTTGAGAGTCTTCAAAATTAACTTTTTTAAATTGCTATAGCTCCTTTAAAAACAAAAGTTGCTGGTCCTTTTAGGAATATATTGCTGTAATGATGCTCATTTTTATCAAAGTCAATTTCAAGATTCCCACCTTCAACTTGTATTTGAACAGTTGTTGAATTGGTTTTATGCATGGCATTCAAGGCAATTGCTACTGCTGTTGCACCAGTTCCGCAGGAAAGTGTCTCGTCTTCTACACCTCTTTCATAGGTTCTGATTTTAAAAGCATTCTCGGAAGTTTGTTGTACAAAATTCACATTGCTTCCTGCAGCACCATACAAATCGGAATATCGAATGGCAGCACCTAATGTCTTGACATCACAGTTTTTTAAATCGTCTATTAATTCAACATGATGTGGCGAACCAGTGTCTAAAAACACATAATCAGATGTGATTTTAAGAGTTTCAACATCTTTCATTTGAAGTGAAACAATTCCATCAGCATCAATAATAGCGTGATGAAAACCATCTATTGCCATAAAAGTAGTTTGACTTTTAATGAGATGCAACTTTTTTGCAAATGCCACGATACACCTACCACCATTGCCACACATCGAACTTTGATTGCCATCTGAATTATAATAAACCATTTTAAAATCAGTCTCCGAATCATTTTCTAGAAGAATCAATCCATCGCCACCAATTCCGAAACGTCTATCACACAAATGGGCAATTAGTTTGATGTTTTCTTTTGGGAAAAAAGTGTTACGATTGTCAATCATCACAAAATCGTTTCCTGTTCCTTCGTATTTATAAAAGTCTATTTTCATTTGATGCCATATGTTGAAACAAAAGTACAAATATTAATGTTAAGTTAAAGAGTGTTAAACGAGCGTTAAACTCTTTTTTAAAAAACAATACTTTTATAATTTTACGTTAGTAATAAAAACAAAATGTTTAACTAATTTCAATTGAAAAGAAAATGAAAAGAATTTCAAGTTTATTTTTAGTATCCTTATTTACCGGAGTCATTACACTTGGAGCATACAAATTGTTATTTGAAAACAACGCTAACACATCCAATTCTATTGTTTCATTAGCACCACCTAATTATTCAAAAACTGTAGGTTTCGGATCTGAAGCGGTAGATTTTACAGATGCTGCAGACAAAACAGTACATTCAGTTGTTCACGTAAAAAATGTTTCTTACAGAACGATGTCAAACCCAATGATGGAATTTTTCTATGGGTTTAAAGGCGGTCAACAACAAGAACAAGTAGGTACTGGTTCTGGTGTAATTATTTCTGAAGATGGATATATTGTAACCAACAATCACGTCGTAAAAGATGCTACTGAAATAGAAATTACATTAAACAATAAAAAAGCATACAAAGCCAAAGTTGTCGGTACAGATTCTAAAATGGATATTGCTTTATTAAAAATAGACACAGACGACAAATTACCATATACTGTTTTTGCCGATTCTGATAATGTGAAAGTGGGCGAATGGGTTTTGGCTGTGGGTAATCCGTACAATCTTACTTCGACTGTTACAGCTGGAATTGTGTCGGCAAAAGCAAGAAATTTAGACACCAATGGCATACAATCATTTATACAAACAGATGCAGCAGTAAATCCGGGAAATAGTGGTGGTGCTTTGGTAAACACTCGAGGCGAATTAATCGGAATCAATACGATGATTTCTTCTCAAACAGGTTCTTATGTGGGGTATTCGTTTGCAATTCCTTCCAACATTGCTCGAAAAATTATTGAGGACATTATGGAATTCGGAAATGTACAACGTGGAATCCTTGGTGTAGAAGGTGGCGAATTAAACAATTCTGCCTCAAAAGAATTGGGCATCAAAGAAACACAAGGTTTTTATGTAAAAAGAGTGACAAAAAATTCTGGAGCTGAAAAAGCAGGCTTAACAAAAGGTGATATTATCGTAAAATTAGACAATCAAAACATCTCTACTTATGCTGAATTAGCAGGATATATAAGTACAAAAAGACCAAGTGACAAGATACAAGTTACGATTATTCGCGACGAAAAAACAATGATTGTCCCTGTATCTTTAACTAAAAACGAATTTGTGAGTACCGAATTCAAAGGAATAGAACTTGAAAATATAGACGCATCAGACAAGAAAAAATTTAATATAGATTCTGGTGTACGAATCAGAGAAATCACAAACGAAAATTTGAAACCGTATTATGATGAACTCAAAGGAAATATTATTGTAAAAATTGATAATGCAAACGCAGTAGATGTAGAAACTGTTTCAAGAATATTAGACAAAAAAGATGAAAATCAAAGTGTTAGTATAGAAATGATTGCCAAAAACGGGCAAAGAATTAGAATTATTATTTAATTGGTTTATTAGTTTTGTTAGAAAAACCACTTCATTATGGAGTGGTTTTTTTTGTTATTATAATTTTTTAAAATAATTTACGAAATCGTTTTCGTAAACAATATTAATATACTACTTTTGCATCGAATTTATAAAAAACAATCTTTTTTTAATATTTTTAAACCAATGAGTAATAACCTTTCCTACGAAAAAGAAATTTCTTTTCAAGCAAGCAGACGAAGAGCTGGTGTTGAATTTATCAAGATTATAAGTGATTTATGGTATGATAAATCTATCGAAATGGTCATGTTTAGAAACCAATTGATGGATAAAAATGTAAGTGAAATTATCAATTTACACGAATATGCTGGTGAATTTGTAGGCAAACCAATATCAATATTTGATTCAGTAGAAATTGCACGTGCCATACTTTCTATGGATTTACCACCATCAAAATTAGATATTGGGAAACTTACTTATGAGTTTCATTTAGAAAACAACATATACAATAACGCCAAAGGATTTGTAATAGACAAATTGAAAAATGCCAAAAACACACAAGACATCCAACCCAAAGATGTGGTTTTGTATGGTTTTGGAAGAATTGGTAGATTATTGGCGAGAGAATTAATGTCAAAAATGGGAAAAGGCAATCAATTGCGTTTGCGTGCCATTGTTACCCGTGATAAAAACGATGCTGTTTCTTTAGAAAAAAGAGCTTCTTTGTTACGATATGATTCTATTCACGGAGATTTTCAAGGTTCGGTTGTATCAGACCCAGAAAATAATGCTTTGATAATCAATGGTACTACCGTTCATATAATTACCGCTAACAGTCCAGAAGAAATAGATTATACGACGTATGGTATAAATGATTCTTTAGTCATTGACAATACTGGCGCATTTACCACACAAGAAGCATTAGCAAGGCATCTTACTTCGAAAGGAGTTGATAAAGTATTGCTTACCGCTCCAGGAAAAGGTGTTCCCAATATTGTGTATGGTGTCAATCATAATGAGTACAACCCAGACGAAGTAACGATATTTTCAGCTGCTTCTTGCACAACAAATGCCATAACTCCAATATTAAAAGCAGTTGTAGATACTTTGGGTGTTGTAAAAGGCCATCTCGAAACCATTCATTCCTATACAAACGATCAGAATTTGGTAGACAATATGCACAACAAATACCGTCGTGGTAGAGCTGCTGCACTAAATATGGTGATTACCGAAACGGGAGCTGGATCTGCAGTTGCAAAAGCCATTCCGTCATTGGCAGGCAAATTAACTTCAAACGCGATTCGTGTTCCGGTACCAAACGGTTCACTGGTTGTTTTGAATTTAGAAGTAGAAACCGAAACTTCAATTGCCGATATAAATGCTATTATGAAAAAATATGCTTTAGAAGGTGAATTGGTAGAACAAATCAAATATTCATTAAATAACGAGTTGGTTTCTTCGGATATTATTGGAACCTCTGCACCATCAATATATGATAGCAATGCCACAATAGTCTCGGCAGATGGAAAAAATATAGTGTTATATATTTGGTATGACAACGAGTATGGCTATAGCCATCAAGTAATACGCCTAGCAAAATATATTTCTAAAGTAAGACGATATACTTATTATTAGGATTTGTTTTTGTACATAGATTTTTTGTTCTAAAGAATTCAATGTTTATTCTTTCTCTTTTACCAAATAATAGATAGGTATTCCGATAAGCATAATCAAAACACCCCAACCACAAGTACTTGTTTTAGTAAACAACAAAGCTATTGAAACGGCACTTGCAATGACAATATAAACCAAAGGTAAAAAAGGATATCCAAAGGCTTTATAAGGTCTTTCGGCATCAGGTCTTGTTTTGCGAAGAATAAAAATACCATAGATGGTTAAAATATAAAAAATCAATACGATGATGATGACAAAATCCAGCAAATCGCCATACTTACCTGTCAAACAAAGCGCAGAAGCCCAAATACATTGTGCCCATAATGCCCAAGCAGGCACACTTGCATCATTTAAATGAGCTGCTTTTTTAAAGAACAATCCATCTTTTGCCATCGTATAATAAACGCGTGCCCCAGCCATAATCAATCCGTTATTACAAGCAAAAGTCGAAATCATAATCATAACTGCAATAATCAAGGTGCCAATGTTTCCAAATATATACTGTGAGGCTACAACGGCAACACGATCAGATTTGGCAGTTGCAATTTCGTCAAACGGAATCACAGCCAAATACATCAAATTGGTCAACACATAAATGACACTAACAACTAAAGTTCCAAAAAACAAACTTAGTCCAACGTTTCGCTTTGGGTTTTTAATTTCGCCAGCAATAAAAGTAACGCCATTCCATGCATCACTAGAAAATAACGAACCTACCATTGCAGCAGCAATACCAGAAATTAAAGCCACACCAGAAATAGGTAACCAAGAAGCGGTGTCTTTTACATAGGATTTTGTAGCCCAAGCATCAGCCCAATTGGCATTCCAAATATCGGCTTTGGCAGCTAATATAAATCCAAAAATAAGCAATCCGAGAAGAGAAAGAATTTTTATAACCGTAAGAACAGTTTGCAACATTTTACTGTTTTTTACCCCACGACTGTTGAGATAAGTAA
>JAYTNO010000279.1:0-33372 GCA_043748275.1 Flavobacterium sp.
TATGCTGGATTAAATCAGAATGAAGTAGAACAAATAATATTAATAATAAATAATTCAATAGGTTAATTATAGGAGCAAAAGAATATGTTAAATAAGGATTAATAATTTTTGATATTAAATTAAAACATTATGCTAAAAATACCTAAAATAGGAGATACTGCTAGTAGTAAAGTTGTATATACAACAGAAAAAGTTATACTATTTGCAAATTTAAGTGGTGATGTAAACCCGGTTCATCTTGATGAAAATTTTGCAGAAAAATCTATTTTTGGTAAACCAATAGTACATGGGATTTTTGTAGCAAGTCAAATTTCTGCTTTAATTGCCAATGAATTGCCTGGTCCAGGGTCAATTTATTTATTTCAAGATTTAAATTTTTTGTCTCCAGTATATCACAACGATACAATAAATTGTAGTTTAGAAGTAATTGCTGTAAAAGAAGGAAAAAATATTATTACATTAAATACAATTTGTACCAATCAACACGGTGTTAAAGTAATAGACGGGAAAGCTATAATAAAATTAATATAAATATGGGATTCATAAAAAGAGAAGAATTAGAATTACTAGGTTTTAAATTTTTAGGTAAAGATGTTAAGATTTCAGAAAATGCTATATTCTACAACCATAAAAATATAGAAATCGGAGACAATACACGAATAGATGATTTCTGTATTATTTCTGCAGGTAAAGGTGGTATAGAAATAGGGAAATACGTTCATATTGCTGCGTATTGCTCTATTCAAGGTGCTGGTAAAGTAATTATGGAAGATTTTAGCGGATTGAGTAGTAAAGTTTCTGTTTACACAAGTAGTGATGATTATAGTGGTAAATCAATGACAAATCCATGTGTACCAGAGCAATTTACAGATGTAAAATCTGGAGATGTAATACTAAAAAAACATGTGATTGTAGGAGTTGGTTCTTGTATTTTACCAAATGTTACTATTGGTCTAGGATCAGCAATTGGCGCATTCTCATTAGTAAATAGAGATATTCAAGATAGTATAATTGCAGTTGGTGTTCCTGCAAAAGAAATAACAAAACGCAGTAAAAATCTTTTTGAATTAGAAAAAGAATTTTTATCTACTTTGGATTAAACCTAACTCATTAATTAGCTTTTAGAAAAATAATAAATTGTTATAATATTTTTTTTAAATGTTTGTTGATGTAATTTTCAATTTCAACTAAAGAATTTACTTCTTTACAATCTTATTTAAATTAAATTCCTTTTTTTATAAATTAATATGCGTTTAAGTATCATTGTTCCGGCATATAAAGTAGAAAAATATATTGAAAAATGTATTAGAAGTCTAGAAAATCAAGATATTTCTACAAATGATTATGAAATAATTATTACCAATGATGGTTCACCAGATAATTGTAAATCGATAGTAGAAAAATTACAATTAGAGTTCAATAATATTATTTTAATTAATCAAAAAAATCAAGGGGTTTCAGTAGCAAGAAATAATGCTATCGCAGAAGCAAAAGGGAAATATATAATGCCTATAGATCCTGATGATTATGTGCTTCCAAATACATTCAAACACATATTAGCTAAAGTTGAAAAAGATGATTTAGATGTTTTGTATCTTGGTTTTGAAATATTTAATGCACAAGAAAAAAGCATATGGCATACTGATTTTAGTATACAAGAAAAAAATACTTATGATGGAGTAGAAGGATATTTTGCCTCAAGAGGGTTTCATATAAAAGATCCAGACAGATCTTGGGCAATTCTTTATCGAAAAGAAATGATTGATACTTATAAATTGCAATATCCTAAAAATGTTCCTTTTCTTGAAGATGGACTTTTTATTTCAAAAGTTTTTGCAGTAGCTCAAAAAGTGGGCTTTGATAATAGTAAATTTTATCAGCGTACCACAAGTTTGGGTTCAGCAACAGTTTCAGGAGTATATTATTCTGATAAAGCAATTTCAGGATTTATTACTGCTGTAAAAGATATTAAGCAATTTTCAGATTCAAATCATTTAACTCAAAAACAAAAAGAATTAGTAAATCATGTTGTAGCCAAATATGTATTTTTGTCAATGTCACCAAGTATTTCTAAATATGATTTTAAACAATATTTTAAAGTTGTCAAAATATTGAAAGAAGCAAAACTAGACCATCTTGATGCAACAGGAGTTCGATTTTTGTATAAAAACTTTATTAAGGCATATAATTTTTCTAAAATTTTGTTCCCAATCTATTTTAGATTAAAAAATAAATAAAATATGTTTTTAGATTCTTTTAAATATAGAAATTGGAAAAAAAGAGAACCATCAAATCTCATTCAATACTATTTTTCACCATCAACAAATAACATTCGCATCATTAATTTTTTCTTTCAAAAAATAATGAGAGTGAATGCTGAAGTACCTTTTATGGTGCATTTTACTTCTACAGTTAGTAAAACTATTCATTTAGGAAAAGGAGTTGCCCAATATTTTGCCAATTGTGGAGGATGTTATTTTCAAGGAATAAACGAAATATATATTGGTGATAATACCATTTTTGCACCTGGAGTAAAAATGATTTCTGCCAATCATGATAAAAATGATATAAAAAAACATGACAAGACAACACCACCAATTAGAATTGGTAAGAATTGTTGGATTGGAGCTAATGCTGTCATACTACCAGGAGTTCAAATTGGAGATAATGTAATTGTTGCTGCTGGAGCAGTAGTATCAAAATCATTTCCGAGTGATGTAATAATAGGCGGAGTACCTGCAAAAATTATAACAAAAAATGAGTAAAATTACTTTAATAGCTGGTGCAAGACCCAATTTTATGAAAATTGCACCCATCATTCATGCAATCAATGCAACAAAAGATCAAACAGGTTTGACCTACAGATTGGTGCATACAGGTCAGCATTTTGATGAAAAAATGAGCCATACTTTTTTCAAACAACTCAATATTCCTGAACCAGATATCAATTTGAATTGTGGTGGAGGTACACAAGCCGAACAAACCGCAGCCATAATGATAGCTTTTGAAAAAGAATTATTGCAATATCCTGCTGATTTAGTTTTGGTTGTTGGTGATGTTACCAGTACTATGGCTTGTAGTATAGTGGCGAAAAAATTAAATATAAAAGTAGCTCATGTCGAAGCCGGAATTCGCTCTTTTGATATGAGTATGCCTGAAGAAGTAAATCGTTTGGTTACAGATGCTTTAGCAGATTATTTTTTTACAACGACAACTTGGGCTGGAGAAAATTTAATAAAATCGGGAATTACAGAAGACCGCATATTTTTTGTAGGTAACGTAATGATAGATACTTTAAATAGTAATCGTAACAAATTTGCAAAACCAGAATTTTGGGACAAACTTCAATTAGAATCAAAAAAATATTTTGTGTTAACGCTACATAGACCAGCAAATGTTGATACTGGAGATAATCTAAAAGAGTTAATTTCAGAAATCACCAATAATACCAAAGAATTACCAATACTATTTCCAATACATCCAAGAACTGCAAAAGTGTTGAACGAAATGGGAATTACGGGTCCAAATCTAAAAATTATTGAGCCATTAGGTTATTTAGAATTCAACTATTTGGTCGAAAATGCTTTGGGAGTTATTACAGATTCAGGCGGAATTACCGAAGAAACTACCGTAATGGGAATTCCATGTATGACTTTGCGAGATAATACAGAGAGACCAGAAACCATATCAATAGGTACAAATGAATTGTTAGGCACCAATCCGAAAGCGATTAGTCCAGCACTAGAAAAATTATTTTCTGGAAACTGGAAAAAAGGCTCAATTCCAGAAAAATGGGATGGTAAAGCATCACAACGGATTGTAGAAATTTTGAAAGATATACTATAAATGGCAAGCAAAAAAATACTAATTGTAACAAACGGATTTTATCCAGACATTTCGCCTAGATCTTTTCGAGCTACAGAATTGGCAAAAGAATTTGTAAGACAAGGCCATGAAGTAAATGTACTTACACATCCAAGAATAGGAACAGATGTTTTTTGTAAAAATAATGGTATCATTTTTAAAGATTTAGGCGATATTACTTGGCCTGTACCACAAGTAAAAGGCAAAGGAGTTGTAAAACTTTTTTGGAGAGTTTTAGCAAGATTTAGTACATTGTTATTTGAATATCCATATATTCAAATAATGCCATTATTAAAAAAAGCACTAAAAAAAGAATCTGATTATGATTTAATGATTTCAGTAGCAGTACCTTACCCAATACATTGGGGGATTGCTGCAGTTAGAAATAAAAAAAATCCAATTGCTAAAATTTGGATTGCTGATTGTGGAGATCCTTATATGGGACAAGAAAATGATACTTTTAAACCACCTTTTTATTTTTCATTGTTAGAAAAAAAATTCTGTCGAAAAGCAGAATATATAACAGTACCAACACAAAATTCTTATTTGGGTTACTATAAAGAGTTTTATAATAAAATTAAAGTTATTCCTCAAGGTTTTCGTTTTGAAGATGTTAGAAAATATGAAGGAGAAAATCCAAAAGATAAAATTGTTTTTGGCTATGGAGGTATGTTTATACCAGGAAGAAGAGATCCTACAGAATTTTTAACTTTTTTAAACACTTTGGACAATAAAATAAATTTTGAGTTTCATATTTATACAGGTACTCCAAATCTCGTTGAACCTTTTTTAATAAATTCAAAAAATAGAATAATTCTTCACAAGATACTTACTCGTGATGAACTCCTTTACGAGATGAGTAAAATGAATTTTGTTGTAAACTTTGAAAATGTTGGAACGACACAAACACCAAGCAAATTGATAGATTATGCAATTATTCAAAAACCAATTTTATCAATTAAAACGGGTGATTTAAAAACCAATATTATTTTAGAATTTTTAAATAAAGATTTTAGTAATTCTTTAATTATTAATAATCCAGATCAATATAGAATAGAAAATATTGCTCAAAATTTTTTAGCATTAACTTAGAGTAAAAGATTGAAAAATACATTTATCTTCTTTTTATTAAATCCGTTTCTTGGTTTTATTCAAGGTTTTAAACATTATAAACAAACTTGGGCAATAAATAGTGTTTGGGTTTTTGTTATTTTTTATGGATTTACAATGAGCAGACCTGAAGAAAAAGACTCAAGTAGATATGTAACAAAACTACATGAGTTATATGCTGCTCCAATTAGTTGGGAAAGTTTTACAAATAATTTTTATTCAGAAGAAGGAAACGCTATTGATGTTTACCAACCTTTACTTACCTATCTAGTTTCTTTAGTTACAGATAATGGTAATATCTTGTTTGCTTTATTTGGTGTTGTCTACGGATATTTTTATTCCAGGAATATATGGTTACTTTTTGGGCTTTTAAAAGATAAATATATGGATAGAAATTTATGGGTATTGCTCATAGCTTTTTTTTGTGTAATTGGATTTTGGGAACTCAATGGTGTAAGAATGTGGACAGCTGCTCATATTTTCTTTTATGGTGTTTTTACCTATATTGAAAAAGAAAATAAAAAGGGATTATTGATTGCGGCATCAAGTATTTTAGTACATTTTTCATTTGCATTACCAGTTTCAATATTATTATTTTTTTTAGTTGTCAAACTTCCTTGGAAAATTTTATATTTTATTTTTATTGCAAGTTTTTTTATATCTGAATTAAATATTGGCTCTATAGGTGAGTTTTTTAGTAACATTGCACCAGAATTTTTAGTTCCAAAAATAAAAAGTTATACAAGTGATGAATATGTAGAAGTAGTTTCAGAAGGGTCACTCGGAAATTGGTATATACAATATTATACCAAAATGCTAGGCTGGTTTATTTTTGTTATGGTAAGCACAATCTATTTTTCAAGTCTTTCAATGTTAAAAGCGGATAAAAAATTTTCTAGGTTTTTTATATTTACTTTATTGTTTTTATCAGTAGGAAATGTAATGTCTCTTGTGCCTTCAGGAGGAAGATATTTAATCATTGCAAGGTTATTTGCAATAGCACTATTATTTTTATTTTATGTAAAATATGAAGTTGTTATTTATAAACGTTGGGTAACATTATTATCACCAATGTTAGTTTTTTTTATTATAGTGTCAATTAGAGCATCATTAGAGACTGTTACTTTTGTTACCGTTTTGGCCAATCCAATTTTAGCAGTATTCATTGATGCCCCAATTCCTATTGATACTCTTATAAAATAATATATAGAAATAAATCATTTTATATTTGCAAATTAAATAGTTTGAACATTTAATCTAAAAAAAAATCAAACACTATGTTCTCAAAAAATGTCCTTTCAAAAATAATTGAAGCAGTAAAACAATATCCTGATAAAAATGCTTTTTTTATTAATAATCAAAGTTTTACCTACTCAGAATTTTGGATTACAATTTCAAAAATTAGAAAAGGTCTTAAAAATGCAGAAAGTGATACAAACATTTTCGGACTAGTAGTCAATGATGATTTAGAAACATATGCATCAATATTTGCGTTATGGTTTGAAGGATTAGCCTATGTGCCCTTACATCCAAAACAACCATTAGAACGTAATTTGGAAATTGTAGAGCAAGCAGGATTACAATTTATATTAGATTCAAATTTGAATTCAGAATATGATAATAAAATTGTACTAAAAACTAAAGAATTAACCCTAGGAGATGAAAATCTAACTTATTCTGAATTTTCAGAGGATACCTTAGCCTATATTTTGTTTACTTCTGGAAGCACAGGTAAACCAAAAGGAGTTCAGATTTCTAGAGAGAACATTACCGTTTTTATGGATGCGTTTTTAGATACAGGTTTCAAAGTAGATGAAAATGACCGCTGTTTGCAATGTTTTGATTTGACTTTTGATGTATCAGTTCAATCATTTCTAGTTCCATTAACACATGGAGCTTGTGTATATACAATACCACATGATCAAATAAAATATAGTTATGTTTTTGGTTTGCTAGATGATCATGAGCTAACTTTTGGTGTTTTTGCACCAAGTATGATACGATTTTTAAGACCATATTTCGAAGAAATAGATCTTCCAAAATTGCGATATTGTATCCTAACTGCAGAAGCATCTCCAGTTGATTTAGTTTTAGAATGGTCAAAATGTATTCCAAATGCAGCAATTTTTAATTTTTACGGACCAACAGAAGCAACCATCTATTGCACCTATTATCCAGTTCCGCTCAAAAGCGAAATCAAACAAGCCAACGGAATGTTATGCATTGGCAAACCATTCAAAGGGATAAAAGCAGTAATTCTTGACGACAAGCTCGAACAAGTTGAGAATTACATAAAAGGAGAAATGTATATTTCAGGTAAACAATTGACTTCGGGTTATTGGGCAAGTCCAGAAAAAAACGAAGAGTCATTCAAAATGTTGACTTTTGATGGAGTAGAAGAGCGTTTCTATAAAACAGGAGATTTATGCTATCAAGATGACGATAATGATATAATGTATTTTGGCAGACTAGATTATCAAGTAAAAATTCAAGGCTATCGAATAGAATTAGGAGAAATTGAATTTAATGCTCGAGAAATAATCAACGGTAAAAATGCCGTTGCATTTGTTTATGATGGAGTTGCAGGCAATCAAGAAATTGCTATGTGTTTAGAAATCAAGGAATTTAACCAAGAAGCATTTTTAGCCTCACTAAAAAGCAAATTACCATCATATATGATACCATCAAAAGTGTATCAATTAGAAGAGTTTCCATTAAATACAAGTGGGAAAATAGATAGAAATACAATAAAAAAATTAGTCCATTTATAAAATGCAAATTACAATAAGAAATGCCACCCTTATAGATATACCTTATCTGGTAGAAACTATAATTGAAGCCGAAAAAAGTGGTACTGATACTTTATCTTATTCAACAATTTTTGGATTATCAGAAGCTGATACCAAAAAATATATTGCATTAATGTTAGATGAAGAAGTAGATGATTGTGAACTATCAGTCAATGCCTTTTTAGTTGCAGAATTAAATGGCGAAACAGTAGGCGCAGTATGTGCTTGGATTGAAGAAGCAGAAGGAGTTTCATCATCAACATTAAAAGGAAATTTATTGCGATTTACATTACCAAAAGAATGTTTTGAATCCTTAACCAAAATCAGTTCATTAATAAAAGAATTGCATATCGATTATATACCAAAAACCATTCAAATAGGCTTGGTGTATATATCAGAAAAAGCAAGAGGAAAAGGATTGGTTCAAGAATTGTTAAACAAAAAAATACAGCAACTAAAGCAAGTTAATCCAGAAGCAACTGAAGTTTATGTTCAAGTTTTTGGACACAATAAAACGGCTATAAAAGCCTATGAAAAAGTAGGGTTTGAAACAATCGAAACCAAACTTGCAAAAAGTGAAGAAATAACAAACTATTTACCATCAGCAAGCAAAATAGTAATGAAATTAAACAAAAAATAAAAAAACGATGACACAAGAACAGATTTACGAAAAATTAACAAAAATATTTCACGAAGTATTTACAAATACAGATTTAGTATTAACAGCTTCATTATCGGCCAATGATGTAGACAATTGGGATTCATTAACCCATATGATTTTGATTTCAGAAATAGAAAATCAATTTGATGTAAAATTCAAACTCAAAGAACTTAATAAAATGAAAAATGTAGGCGACTTGGTAGAAATTATTGAATCTAAATTGGCATAATGATCTTTACTTCATTAAATTTTCTTTTATTTTTTCCAATATTAGCAATATTGCTATATGTAACTCCTATAAAGTGGAGAGTCTTGTTGCTAGTAATAGCGAGTATTCTTTTTTATTTAAATATAAGTCCGATATATTTGCTTTTGCTTTTATGCGTAAGTACTTCTACCTATTTTTTTACAAGAGCAATAGATAATACCAAAAACGAGCAAAAGAAAAACAACTATAAAATATTAAATATTGTTTTAATTCTCCTTCCGTTACTTTTCTTCAAATATTTTGCTGCTATCAATAACTCAATGATAGATTTATTGGTAGAATATCATTTAAGATGGCCTTTACCGGAATTAAAATTTCTATTACCTGTAGGAATATCATTTTATACCTTTGTTGCTATCGGATACACCATAGATGTTTATAATGAGGAAGTTGAAGCCGAAAAAGATTTTGCAATAGTTACGCTGTTAATATCCTTTTTTCCTTTAATTCTTTCAGGACCAATAGAAAGAGCATCCAATTTAATACCACAATTCAAAAACCTAAAACCTATCAGTTACGATGGGATAACTTCAGGAATGAAGCTCATGCTTTGGGGATATTTTATGAAATTGGTAGTTGCAGATCGATTGAGTGTTTATATTGATGTGGTTTATAATAGTATACATAATTATAACGGAACAACATTGTTGATTACAGCAGGATTATATCCTTTTCAAGTTTATTGTGATTTAGGCGGATATTCATTAATAGCTATAGGAACTGCAAAAATATTAGGAATTGATGTGATTCAAAATTTTAGAAGACCATTTTTCGCAAAAACGATGTCAGATTTTTGGCGAAGATGGCATATTTCATTAATCACTTGGATGACCGACTATATTTATACACCACTTTCGTTTCATTTCAGAAAATATAAACTAAAAGGAATAGTGATTGCGCTACTTTTAACTTTTTTGATAAGCGGATTATGGCATGGTGCAGCCGTTACGTTTTTAGTTTGGGGTATTATGCAAGGTATATTCTTGAGTATAGAAGCAGTTACTCAAAAACGAAGAACTATTTGGGAACAAAAACATAAGTTAACTAATAAATTTTGGTATCTATTAGCTTGTATGTTATTTACTTATATATTATTTGCGGCTTCACAAATATTTGGGCGATCTCCCGATATGAATACAGCATTTTTAATTTATAAAAAAATTATAACAGAACATGGTATGCCATATCTAGACATTACAACTTTGCTTTTTGCTCTTTTTGGACTTTCAATAGTTTTTCTAAAAGATATAAACGAAGAGTTTTATGATAATAAATATAGTTTATTTTCAAGTAATTATATTGCTGTGAGATATACAGCATATTTATTATTAGTGTTTACAACAATACTTTTTGGAGTTTTCTCAGGCACTTCATTTATTTATTTTCAATTTTAATATATGAAATTTTCTACTTGGGTTAAACGAATTTTAATTTTTCTGATTCTATTTTTTATAATAGATTTTGCAATTTCAAAAATATTACAAAACGGAATTGATAAATATTTTGGTTTAAATGCGGATGCAAAAATTCTAGTCAATGGTTCTTCTATGACAATAGCGGGATTTAATAAATCAAGTTTAGAAAAAGAAACCGGAAAAAAAGTTGCTTTTTATTCTAGAAACGGAGTTTCTCTAGAAGATAGAAATGCAATGTTAAAACATTATTATAATACACCAAACAAAAGAACTGAAATTGCAATTCTAGAAGTAAATCCGCTTTTGTTTTCAAAAAGGTTTACGGCTGCCAATGTTTATATGCTTTTTCTTCCTTTTATGGATGACTCAAGTATGAGTGGTTTTATAAAAAGTAAGACAGATTTTAAAGAGTTTTGGATACGAAAATTAATACGGACTTCTAGATATAATTCTGATTTGATTTCATTATCAATTATGGGGTATACAGGAAATTATGAAAACAAGAAAAACCAAACTTTAGATCCAAATGTTTTAGAAGGATTAAAAAAAGATTACAATTCTGTTCCTGTAGAATTTGACCTTGAAAAAGTAAGGTTATTCAAAGAAACGGTTGAACTAGTTGCCAGTCATTCTCAAAAAATCATTTTAGTGAATATGCCCATTTATAAAACTAAAATGGAAACTTTTAAAAAAGAAGAATACCAAGTTTTTTTATCATTTATAAAACAATTTTCAAAAGACAATAAAAATCTTCTTTATTTAGATTTAAATCAAGGTCAGTTAATTAAGGATTCTAATTTATTTTCAGATCCATTACACGTTAATGTAAATGGTCAAGAACAAGAAACTTTAGCTTTAACAAATTTTATTAAAGCAAACCAATAAAACAAATCAGAAAGGAGCAATTTGTTCATTTTTGAAAATTTATGAAAAAAATCAAAAAATTTATATCAAACAATTTAGTTAATATTTCTGGATGGAGTACAAACAAAAAAATTGTTGTTATAGAATCTGATGATTGGGGAAGTATCAGAATGCCTAGCAAAAAAGCATATGATACATTATTAAACGATGGAATTCCAGTTAATAAAAGTCCATATTGTCGTTATGATAATTTGTGTTCAGTAGAAGATATTGACTTGCTTTTTAAGGTTTTGCAAAAACATAAAGACTCATTAGGGAATCATCCTGTAATTACTGCAAATGCGGTGATGGCAAATCCAGATTTTCAGAAAATAAAAGATTCAAAATTTGAAGAATATTATTACGAAACAATTGACACCACTTTCAATCGGTTTTTTCCGAATAATAACACTTTGTCACTTTGGAAAGAAGGTTTTCAAAACAAGCTTTTTGTACCTCAATTTCACGGTAGAGAACATGTAAATGTGCCTTTTTGGTTGGATGTTTTAAAAAAAGAAGATCCAATATTTATAAAAGCATTCAATTTGGGTTGTTGGGGAATTAGTAATGATATGTATAACAAATACCCTAAAAGTATACAGGGAAGTTTTGATTATAATCACAAATCTGAACTTGATTTTATGAAAGAATCTATTATAGATGGTTTGAATATTTTCGAAAAATTGTTTGGTTATCGTTCAAAATCGTTCATTCCTAATAATTATATTTGGCCTTCAGAACTTGATCAAACACTGATAGAAAATGGTGTAGAATATATGCAAGGAATGAAATATCAGTTATTGCCTAAACCTATTGGAGAAATCAAACGAAAAATGATTCGTAGATTTAATGGGCAACAAATGGGTCAAAATCCAGGTTTATTACAAACGGTTAGAAATGTTCAGTTTGAACCGAGTTTGCTTTCTGAAACAAATAAAACAATTGCCGTAAGTGACTGTATAAAACAAATACAATCTTCTTTTTTTTGGAATAAACCTGCAATAATTTCTATGCATAGAATAAATTTTTGTGGTACTTTGCACTCAGAAAATAGAGATATTAATTTAAAACTTTTCGATCAATTGCTCCAAGAAATTACCACACGATGGCCAGATGTAATATTTATGGACACCGTTTCTTTGGCAAAAATTATAAAATAATAATATGAGATTTATAAATAAATATTTGAGAAATCTTTCTCCATACAAAGTTGCATCCCATAAAATATGGGAAGTTTCTTCGGATGAAAGAAAAAAAATGTTGAAATTAGACTGGAATGAAGCTACAATTCCACCTTCACCATTAGTAAACGAACGATTAAATAAAATAGTCAATCAGCAAGAGGTTTATTATCTCTATCCTAGTACTCATAATGCAGAATTATTAGGATTGTTATCAACCTATACCTCATTACCAGAAGAGAATATTCAATATTTTGCAAGTTCAGATTCGCTTCACGAATATTTAGTTAGAATGTTTGTTGGCGTTGGTGATCCAATATTAATTCTAGGACCAACATATGATAATTTTAGACTTACCTGTGAATCACAAGGAGCGCAAATATTTTACTATGATTATTCAGATAGTTTTGAATTAGATAAAGTAGCCTTTAAAAATAGAATTAAAGAGTTAACCCCTTCATTAGTATATATTTGCAATCCAAATAATCCTACAGGAAATGTACTAGAAAAAGAATATTTATTAGATTTAATCGTAAGTTTTCCGGATACTATTTTCTTGATAGACGAAGCTTATTATGAGTTTTACGGACAAACAATGAGTAATTATGTCCTCATTCATCCAAATTTATTTGTTTCTAGAACCTTTTCAAAAGCATTTGCTTTGGCTAATTTTAGAGCAGGATATTTAATAGCAAGTGCTGAAAATATTTTGCAAATTTCAAAAATTAGAAATCCTAAAAACTTTACAACATTTACTCAAGAAGCCGTAGTAGCTGTATTATCTGATACAGATTATATGTGGAATTATGTTAAAGAAGTTTTAGAAGCTAGAACTTATTTCAACGAAAAATTATTAAATTCTTCAATAATCAATGAAGTTTTTAAGAGTGAAGGCAATTTTTTACTGGTTGAGTTTAGAGATTTTGATATGAAAATGAAAGTCTATAATAAATTAAGCGACAATAATATTTTTGTTAGAAACTTAATGCATAGCAAATTGTTGATGAATACATTACGCATCACAATAGGTACAAAACCTCAGATGGATCGTGTACTGGAAGTAATTTTATCTATTTCATAAAAGAAATGCAATTAGTAATTTTTGATTTTTGTGAAACTTTAGTAAATTTTCAAACGGCAGATTCGTTTGTTGATTTTATCATTAAAAAAGAAAATTACACCAAATTTCGTTGGGTAAATATCTTAGATAAGATACTTACCAAAACAAGATTTTTAGCTGTTTTAAATAAATTTTCACCTGAATTAAACCCATCAAAACGATTAAAATTATTTCAAATTAGAGGATTAGCTGAGGCTAAAGTGAATCAATATGCAATTGATTTTTATAATGAAAAAATTATGTCAAATCATATTATGCCATTATATGAAAAAATGCAAAAACATGTTGAAAATAAAGATTTTGTAATCATTATTTCTGGTGGATATACTCCTTATTTAAAAGTTTTTTCTGAAAAACACAATATTCAAGCTTTTTTTGGAACTGTAATGGAAATTAGTAATTCAAAATTAACAGGTCAGTTTTCTGGAAAAGATTGTTTGCATGGTCAAAAAATAGTTTTGTTAGAAAAATACTTAAAAGAGCATCAAATCAATTATACAAATTCGATTTCCTATAGTGATAGTATAACCGATTTGCCTTTACTGAAATGGACAGATAAAGCATTTGTGATTTCTAAAAACAAATCGCAATGTTGGGTAAAATCATACGGATTTGAAGAAATATTACACTAATTAAATAATAAACATAAAGCGATTATAATGAAAATATTAGATTTTAAATATAAAGGAGAAGTTGGTTATTTTTTTACCAATATCATTTATGAAACACATCGTTTTTTGAAATATTATAGTTTAGATAAAATTACATATTTGAAAAAAAGATTTAAAAATATGCAAGGTTATGATCTAAATATTGAAAACCCAAAATCTTTAAATGAAAAACTTCAGTGGCTAAAAATTAATGATATTAGAGACATTTATACAGTATTGGCTGATAAATATGGAGCTAGAGAATATATAAAAAATAATTTTGGAGAAGATATTCTGGTACCATTATTATTTGAAACAAAAAATTATAAAGATTTAAAACCCGAGAATTTGCCAAATGAACCTTTCATAATAAAAGCAAATCACGATTCTGGAAGTTTTGTAATTGTAAGAGATAAAAAAGATATAAATTGGAAAAAAGTTAGAACAGATTTTCGATGGTGGTTATCAAAAAATTATTATTGGATAGATAGAGAATTTCAATATAAAAATATTGAACCTAGAATTATTATAGAAAAATTATTACTTGACAAAAACGGAAAAATTCCTAATGATTACAAACTTCATTGTATAAATGGTGAAGTAGAGTTTATTTATGTAGCAGTAGAAAGAGAAGGGGTAAATAAACGTAATATTTATGATGTTAATTGGAATACTTTACCATTTTCTTGGGCAAATAAATTTAAGGATCCAACAAAATTAAAAGGAGATGACATTGATCCTCCAGCTTCTTTAGCAAGAATGATATCTATATCAAAAGAGGTTGCTAAACTATATGCATATGTAAGAGTCGATTTTTATGATGTTGATGGTAAATTATATTTTGGAGAAGTTACTCAATGTCACGGAGGTGGATTTGATAGAATGTTACCAAGGGAATGGGATTATAAATTTGGTGAAAAATTGGTGTTAAACAAGAACTTAAAAAATTAACAAATAATCTAAAATATTAGTCTTTTAACAAAGTTCATTAAAATTTATAAAGGTTTAATTAAATGATTACAAATTCACCCATTCTAGTAATGGTTTATAATAGAATTGAAAGTTTAAAAGAATGTATTGAATCTTTGAAACTATGTCAAGAATCAAGTGATTCTATACTTTATATTTCATCAGATGCAGCTTATCGTGATGAAGATATATCAATAATTGATGATGTTAGAAATTATATCAAAACAATTGTCGGATTTAAAGAAGTAATTCCAATTATTCATCAAACAAACAAAGGTTTATTACAATCTTATACTATTTCAAAAAATAAAATATTCGAAAATTATGAAACGATGATTTTCCTTGAAGATGATATAATTGTAGCCCCAAATTTTTTAAAATTTATTAATGAAGGGTTAGATTTCTACAAATTAGATGAAAATATCATTTCTATTTCTGGATTTTCACATTCTGTTTTTTTTGATTTTAATTCAGAGCTCAAAGAAGAGGTATATTTTACAAATAGATGGTGTCCTTGGGGTTTTGGGACTTGGAAAGAAAAAATAAATAAAATACCGCAAGTTTCTTTAAGTGAGCTAAAAAATAATTTAAACGACTCCACATTTTCAAAAAATCTAGACAATATTGGTATTGATTTGTATACTGCTTTTAAAAGAAAATTAGAACAAGGAAATGAATTAGTATTAGATTATTTATTTGTGTATTACTTGGTAAAAAACAATTTTTTTACTGTAACACCCTACAGCACAAAAACCTTTAATATAGGAAATGATGGTAAAGGGACAAGAACTAGAAAAAATAAGAAATTTGTATTTTTTGATAAAAAAACTTTAAACAATACAGTTGATTATAAATTCTCAAAATACAATCCAAATTTAATTAACAATACATTTAATTTTTTAAATAATAATAATCTTACTAGTAAAATAAAAAAAGGGATAAGTAAACTAGGATTATTGCATTTTGGATATGTTATGAATGATTATAAAAAAAAATGGAGCAAAAAAATAAAAAAATAGTAATCTTACTTCCAAAATTAACTCCTGGAGGAACTGAACGCTCAGCAGTAGAATTGGCCAATTATATGGTCAACCAAAAAATAGAGGTTACTATTTTATTAATGTTTAAAAGAGAGAATTTTTATAAGTTAGATTCAAAAGTAAAACTTATTGAGCCAGAAAATTTTAGAGATAAATACGGCAGGATATTATCATTCCCAATTGTATTATTTTATTTAAGAAAAAATTTAAAAAACGAAAAGCCAGATACAATTTTTTGTCTTGGATATATATTATTTGGATTGATTGTTACCTTGGGATTAAAATCAAAAGTTGTTATTTCTGGTAGAAGTAGTCCTGACAGAGTTCGTTTTCCACAAAATAAACTAATTAATACAGTATATAATTTTTGTTATTCAATATTACGTTTTAGAGTTGATGGTATAATAGCCCAAACAAAATATTCTAAAAAAGTATATCAAAAAAATTATAATTGCCCAATAAAAGTCATTCCAAATTTTTTACGAGAAATTAATAATCATAATTTTGAAAGAAAAAACCAAATCATCTCTTTAGGAAGATGTGTTTTTGAAAAAGGGCAACATTTTTTATTAGAAGCATTTTCAAAACTAAATGCACCCAATTGGAATCTTTTAATAATTGGAGATGGACCTTTATTAAATGAATTAAAAGAACTTGCAAAAAAATTAAAAATTAAAGATCGTGTTGAATTTTGTGGTTTCCAAAAAGATGTAGATTATTTTTTATCTCAATCAAAAATTTTTGCTTTTACCTCCATTATAGAAGGATATCCAAACGCATTAATAGAAGGTATGGCAAACAGATTGGCACCTGTCAGTTTTGATTGTGTTGCTGGACCATCTGATATTATTGTTGATGGTATAAATGGATATTTAATTCCAGTTAATAATGTTGAATTATTTAAAACAAAATTGCAGTTTTTAATAGATAATCCATCAGTTTTAGAGAAAATAAGTATAGAAGCTCAAAAAATAAAACAAACTAATGCATTAAATTTAGTAGCAAAATCGTATCTTGATTTTTTAATTTAATTAGGTTTTAAACCAAAAAAATAAATTTAATGAAAATATTAATAATTGGTTCAAAAGGGTTTATAGGTTCACATGCTGTAACTTATTTTTTAAATCAAAATTATAAAGTAACTGGATGTGATGTTGTAACAGATTATGACAATTCAGATTATCTACAGATTGATGCTACTAATTCAGATTATCATTTTATTTTTGAAAAACATCAATTTGATATATGTATTAATTGTTCTGGTGCTGCAAGCGTACCATTGTCTTTAGAATTTCCTTTAAAAGATTTTAATTTAAATACATTTAATGTTTTTAAAATTTTGGATGCTATAAGAGTAACCCAACCAAAATGTAAATTTATAAATCTTTCAAGTGCTGCAGTTTATGGAAATCCAGATATTCTTCCAATAACTGAAGATTTTAAGTTGAAGCCACTTTCACCATATGGAATTCATAAAATGCAAGCTGAGCAAATTTGTAAAGAATTTCATGATTATTATTCAATTGCTACTTGTTCCTTACGTATTTTTTCAGCATATGGCAATGGTTTAAAAAAGCAGCTTTTATGGGATTTATTTAAAAAATTTAATACTGAAGAGGACATAGTATTATATGGAACTGGTAACGAAACAAGAGATTTTATTCACGTTGATGATGTTATTAATGCTATAGATTGTGTCATTAAAAAAGGAACATTTATAGGTAACGAAATTAATCTTGCTAACGGAACAGAATATACTATAAAATTTATAGCAGATTTATTTAAGACAAATTTAAACTCAAAAGCAATAATTACCTTTAATAATCAAGTAAAACCAGGTGATCCTTTAAATTGGAGAGCAGACATTTCAAAAATAAAAGAAATGGGTTATCAATCTAATATTACTCTCGAAAATGGAGTTAAAAACTACATTCTTTGGGCGAAAAATATAGAAAAAGCATAGTGTAAACATTTAAGAATGGGTAAAAATTCAAAAAAGCATATCCAAAAGTTTGAATTGAAGTATATTTGCAACGAATTCGAAAAATTTATTATTTCTAATTAAGTAAAATCAATATTAGTTAGAAAAAAAGAATGGCAACAAACAGAAAAAAAGTAGGAATTATATTTAATTTTAGTCCAAAATGGTTGGGCGGAGTTATTTATGTTTTAAATGCTATCAAAGTTTTGGATTTCTTAGATGATAAAGATAAACCAATGATTTATCTTTTCTACAATCCAAATTTGCAACGTTTTGTAGATGAAATTAACTATCCATATATAGAGAAAATAGAATGGATATATCCATCAGTTTACAAAAATTTTCTTAAATCATTAGTCATAAGAAAAAATACATTTGTAGAAGAAATCATTACTAAATACCAACTTAATTCTATATTTCCATTACACGATTTTCCTGTTGAAAGTAGTTTAAATTGTAAATTAATATCATGGTATGCCGATTTACAGCATATGTATTATCCACAATTTTTTTCAAAATCCAAACGATTTGAAAGATATTTAAGAGTACAATTTATATTAAAAAATGCAAGACATTTAGTAGTTTCAAGTAATGCAGTAAAATCTGATTTTGAGCGTTTTTTTGAAATTCCAAGAAGTATAAAATTTCATATTTATCCATTTGTTTCAATTATAGATAAATTTCCATCAGATACTTGGGAAGAAATACAATCAAAATATAATTTGCCCGAAAAATATTTTATTGTTTGTAATCAATTCCATAAACATAAAAATCATAAAGTTGTTTTTGAAGCTGTAGCACATTTGAAAAAAAGTGGAGTAAAAATAAACGTTTTGCTTACTGGAAAAGTGCCAGATGATTCTTCATCAGAATATGTAAAAGAACTCATTACTATATTAGAGGAGAATAAATTAGAAGATCAAATACAGTTTTTGGGTGTTTTACCAAGAGAAGATCAATTTGCAATTATGAAATACTCTACAGCAATAGTTCAACCAAGCTTGTTTGAAGGTTGGAGTACCGTAATTGAAGATGCAATTGCATTGCAAAAACCAGTAGTTTGTTCAGAACTTCCAGTAAATATTGAGCAATTAAAAGAAAAAGGGATATATTTTGCACCTTTAGATTTCAAAGCTTTAAGTGAAATATTAATCAATCATAATTTTGAAGCAATGCCATTTCCATTGTATGAAAGTTATGAAACTAGAGTAAAAAGAGCTGCCAAAACATTGAATAAAATATTGACAGATTAAAAAAATACTATACAGAAATAAAATTATATTAAAAAATGAAAAAATTATTGGTAACAGGTTCATCAGGATTAATTGGTTCTGAAGTTTGTATACATTTTGCACAATTAGGTTGGGAAATTCACGGTGTTGATAATAATCAAAGAGCTATATTTTTTGGTCCTAGTGGAGATACAAGATGGAATCAAAACCGACTTTCATCTACGATACCAAATTTTGTTCATCACGAAGTTGATATCAGAAACCGTCAAGATGTATTAGATTTAATTCAAAATGTAAAACCTGATGCCATAGTACATACTGCAGCTCAACCAAGTCACGATCGTGCAGCAGCAATTCCATTTGAAGATTTTGATACAAATGCAGTGGGAACTTTTAATATGCTTGAAGCTACTCGTAGATACAGAACAGATATTCCTTTTGTGCATATGTCAACCAACAAAGTTTATGGTGATGCTCCAAACGAAATAGCAATGAACGAATTAGAAACACGTTGGGATTATGCAGATGCAACTTATGTAAATGGAATTCCAGAAAGTTTCAGAATAGATCAATGTAAACATTCACTTTTTGGCTCTTCAAAGGTTTCTGCAGATATTTCTGTTCAAGAATATGGACGTTATTTTAATATGCCAAGTTGTGTACTTCGTGGCGGATGTTTAACTGGACCAAGTCACTCAGGTGTTGAGTTACACGGTTTCTTGAGTTATTTAGTAAAATGTAATTTAGAAGAAAAAGAATATACCGTTTTTGGATATAAAGGAAAACAAGTAAGAGATAATATTCACTCTTATGATGTTGCTCGTTTTATTGAAGAGTTTATTAATGCACCAAGAATAGCTGAAGTTTATAACCTTGGAGGAGGAAAAGATAACACCTGTTCTGTATTAGAAGCTTTTGATATTATTTCAAAAATCAGTGGTAAACCAATGAAATACAAATACGATGAAACCAACAGAATTGGCGATCACATTTGTTATTACAGCGATTTAAGAAAAATGAAAGAACATTATCCAAATTGGGATATAACAAAATCGCTACAAACTACTTTTGAAGAAATCTATCAAGCGTGGATTGAAAGAGAAAAAAACTAATTAAAACACGATTAATGAAAATTTGGTTCGTTTCTATTTTTGAAAACACTCCGTTAGATGACAACAAAAACACACGTTATAATAGTATGGTTCGCGAAGCCAATACTAGAGGACACGATGTGGTATTTTGGTCATCAACTTTTAGACATAATGTAAAACAACAGCGTTATGAAGAGTATCAAGTAGAAGAACTTAATGAAAAATTAAAAATAAAATTTGTTCCAGCAAAAGCCTATAACAAGAACATTTCTATCGGAAGAATGAAATCTCATTATGCATTAAGCAAGTCAATGATTTCACAATTCCAAAAAGAAACGGAACTTCCTGATGTTATAGTGATTGCTTTTCCACCAATTTCTACTGCATATGAAATTCTTAAATGGGCAAAAACTAAAAATATTCCAGTAATTATTGATATTATAGATCCTTGGCCTGATGGTTTTATAAATCATTTTCACGGTTTAAAAAAAATAATTGCAAAAGCATTGATTTCACCTTTACGTAATAAAACTGCTTATATTTTTAAAAACGCTAAAGCCATTTCAGCCATATCTCATCAATATATTGATTGGGCAAAAACATATAATCCTTCAATAAAAAATGAAGCGTGTTTTTATCCTGCAATTCAGTTTGAAGAAATGAAAGGTCAATTAGAAAAAGCCTCAAAATCAATTTCTAAAAACAATCAAGAACTGCGAATAATTTATGCGGGTAGTTTAGGTTATTCATATGATATAGTAACAATTCTAAAAGCTGCTGCAATTTTGGATGAAAAATATCCAAACAAAATAAAATTTACAATTGCTGGCGAAGGACCACAGCGAAATAATATTGAAGAGTATACTCAAAATCATGCAAATGTTGAATATCTAGGCAGATTGCCAAAAGAACAATTAATGCAAGAATACTATAAAGCAGATATTGGTTTGACCCAACATATAAAAGGAGCAACTCAATCAGTAACCTACAAATTATTCGACTTATTAGCTTGTGGATTACCAATTATGAATTCACTCGAAAGTGAAATGAAAACCATAATTTTAGATAATAAAGTAGGGTTTCATAACAATCCTGGAGATGCAAACCAATTGGCAGAAAACATTATAAAATGTTATAATGACAAGGAATTATTAGCCTCAATGAAGCAAAATGCATTGCTACTTACTGCAAAAGAAGGAGATTCTGCAGTTGTTTATAAAAGAGCACTTGATTATATAGAACAAATGTCTAAAAATTAATAGCTTTTATGATACAATCTTTCAAAGAAAATCTTATTCTAAATGTCAAAAACATCATTGGTTGGAAGACGAAAAGAAAAATAATAGTTTTCTCTGTTGATGATTATGGCAATGTAAGATTAGATTCAAAAGAAGCACGTGAAAAATTAGATGAAGCGGGAATGAAAATTTATTCACGTTTTGATTTGTATGATACATTAGAAACAAAGCAAGATTTAGAACAACTTTTTGAGGTTTTGTCTTCAGTAAAAGATAAAAATGGGAGACATGCAATTTTTACACCCTATACACTTCCTTGCAATATCAATTTTGAAAAAATGGAACAAGAAGGATTTCAAAAATATCATTTCGAAACCTTACCAGAAACCTATAATAAGTTAGCAATAAAATATCCTAAAGCCTATCAAAATGCTTGGAGTTTATGGCAAGAAGGAATTGCAAAAGGTTTTTTGAAACCTCAATTTCATGGTAGAGAACATCTCAATTTGATTCTTTTTAATGATAAATTAAAAAAACAAGATGCAGAATTACTTATAGCATTAAAAAACAGATCTTATACAAGTATTTCTGATGATGACTATCCAACAATTTCTAGCACAGCTGCTTTTGATTTTTGGGATCCAAAAGAAAACGAAGAATTTAAACCTATTCTAGAAGAAGGCTTGGATTTGTTTAAAGAAGTTTTTGGATATAAAAGCAATTATTTTACACCACCAGTTTATAATATCCATCATTCGTTATACAGAACACTATTTTCAAACGGAATAAAATATATAGATTTAGGACTTATTCGAAAAGAACATCAAGGATTTGGAAAGTTTAAGACAGAAATTAACTATACCGGAAAAAAAACAAAACAAGGTCTCACAATAATGGTTAGAAATATTGTTTTTGAACCTACAGAAGATAGAGGAATTGATTGGGTTGCTTTTACTATGAAACAAATAGAAACAGCATTTAGATGGAATAAACCAGCAATTATTAGTTCTCATAGAGTTAATTTTTGTGGTCATATTGATATTAAAAACCGAGAAAAAGGCCTATTAGAATTAAAAAAATTATTACATCAAATAACTATAAAGTGGCCAGATGTAGAATTTATGTCAGCAGATGAAGTTGCAGACTTAGTACAAAAAAATTAAAATGACAAAAAGATTTATTTACCTCGGATATTACATAAAAAAACTTGACTGGAGTAAATTTTGGTTGTTTTTAAATTATACTTCAAAAAATTATAATAAAAATAAAATTAGCATTATTCTAGATGTAATTGCTTCAGTTTTTATTTATAATATTTCAATTCTTGAATATTTTCAATTTCGTTTTTTTGAAAAAAATAAAATAGAACGACAAAAATGGGCAGGAACAGGATTTATGTACGAATATCAATTAAAAATGAATCCAATATCAGAAAGAAACATTCTTGATGACAAAACAAAATTTTATAAATCATATCATAAATATTTCATTCATACAGTTGCTGATATTGAAGAATTAAAATCAAACCCTGAAATTTTAGAAAAATTATTAAACAATCCTTCTGGAAAAATTGTATTTAAAGTTGCCGATGGCAAATGTGGAGTTGATGTGAAAATTGTTGAAACAAGTAAACTTACAAAAGATACAATTATTACATACATGAATGAACACAATTTTGATTTAGTTGAAGAATTTATCGTACAACATCAACAAATAAATGCATTATCACCATCAGCAGTAAATACAGTAAGAATTTTTACTCAAATCGATAAAAATAACAATGTAGTATTATTGGGTTGTAGACAAAGAATATCTGTAAATTCTTCTGTAGATAATATGGCAGCGGGAAATATGGCGGCTCCAATAGATGAGTTAACTGGAATTATAAATGGAGTTGCAGTATATAGTGATATTACAAAAAAAGATGAAACAAAACATCCAGTTACAGATGCCGAAATAATAGGATTTCAAATACCATTTTGGAAAGAAACAATACAAATGGTAAAAGAAGCTGCATTGTTACATCCTCAAAACAAATCAATTGGTTGGGATATTGTAATTACCGAAAATGGACCAGGGTTTATAGAAGGAAACCACGATTGGTGTAAATTATTATGGCAATTACCTGCCAAAAAAGGTTTGAAATTTTTACTAGAACCTCATTTGTAAATAATAATGTATCATTTATTTTTTAAACGTTTTCTAGATATATTAATTTCAATTTTGGTATTAATATTTGCTTTTCCAATCCTTTTTATTGTTTATATTATATTGTGGAAACAAAACAAATCAAAAGTATTTTTTTATCAAGAACGTCCAGGCAAAAATCAACTTCCTTTTAATATCATCAAATTCAAAACAATGACTGATGAAAAAGACGAAAACGGAAAGTTATTACCTGACAATAAACGAATTACAAAAGCCGGAAGTTTCATCAGAAAACTATCAATTGATGAATTACCTCAATTGATAAATGTTTTAATAGGCGATATGAGTTTAATAGGACCAAGACCATTATTATTTAAATATATACCACTTTATTCTCAAGAGCAGCTTCGTCGTCACGAAGTTAGGCCAGGAATTACAGGTTGGGCACAAATAAATGGTAGAAATACTATTTCTTGGACAAAAAAATTTGAGTTAGATATTTATTATATTGATCATCTTTCCTTTTGGTTAGATTTAAAAATTTTGTGGATGACTTTTATTAAAGTTATTAAAACTGATGGTGTCAACCAGACATTAGACAGGCCAATGAATCCATTTAATGGGAGCAACTAAAAAAGACATAAAATATTTTCTATTTTAAAATTTATATAAAATAAATACAATTTTAGTTTAAAAATAAAATTAAAACTTAAATCGAAATACACTTGAAAATAATATCAGTTATATGAAAATATTAATCACAGGAGTTGGTGGACCAACGCCAAGAAGTTTTGCAATTGCATTAAAAAAATATTCATTTTATAAAAGATTTGAACTTATAGGAACCGATATAAACCCACTTGCAATTGGATTATATCAAAATGAATTATTCAATAAAACATTTTTAGTTCCACCAGCAACAAGCCCAGATTATTGGTCAGCAATTGAAAATCTTATCAAAGAAAATAATATTGATTATGCAGTTATTCTGCCAGAATTAGAAGTGATAGAATGGAGCAAAAGAAAAGAAACAGGAAGTTTACCATGTAAAGCACTTATTCCTGATTTTTCAATGGCAGAATTATTGGTCGATAAGTCAAAAATGACAGAAATTCTTAAAGATTTAGATATAGTGCCTCCTTCTGTAACTTTTTCTAGAGATACTACAAATTTGAAAGAAGTTTTTGATGTTTTAAAAGGAAATTTTTGGGTAAGAAGTACAAGTGGCACTAGTGGTTTAGGTTCTCTAAAAGTTGAAGACGAAGATTCATTAAAAAATTGGATACAAATCAACCCTAAAGTTGATCAATTTATAGCTAGTAAGTTTTTGCCTGGAAGAAATCTAGCTTGCAAAATGTTATATCATAACGGCAAATTAATGAGAACTGCCTGTGCAGAAAGAGTTAATTATATTATGGCAAAAGTAGCTCCTTCTGGAATTACTGGAAATACTTCATTTGGGAGATTGTTAAATGAACCAGAATTAGTTAAAGAAGCGAAACGCGCTATGGATCATTTATTTGAATTTACTGGTGCTAAACAGCATGGTTTTTTTACAGTTGATTTCAAAGAAGATGAAAATGGGAAACCATATATAACAGAAATAAATGTTCGTCACGTAGCATTTACGCAATGTTTTGCAGCTGGTGGCGCAAATTTTCCTTCAGACACTATTCGATTAATAAGTGAAGACCCAAGTTTTGACACCAATTATAAAATGTATGAATTCGAAAAAGATTTAATCTTTTTAAGAGATGTTGACTCTTTACCAATTATGATGAAAGAGAGCGAGTTGTTGAAATAGTTTTTTTAATTTTAATTGAATTTTATAAAAAAACAATTGACTCTAAAACGAATATTTGATATTTTATTTTCATTAATAACAATAATACTATTAAGTTGGTTATTAGTTTTAGGTTATTTTATAGCCTTATTTGATACAGGTTCAAATGGGATTTTTTATCAAAAACGAGTAGGTCAATTTGGAAAATTATTTACAATTTTTAAGTTAAAAACTTTACATCCGCAAACAGGAAAAATATCAAAAATAGGTTTGTTTCTCAGGAAATATAAATTAGATGAACTTCCCCAACTTCTAAATGTATTTATTGGCGATATGAGTTTTGTCGGACCAAGACCAGATATTCAAGGCTATTACGATACTTTAAAAGGTGAAAACAGAAAAATATTAGAATTGAAGCCAGGAATAACAAGTTTGGCATCTATCAAATATTATAATGAAGAAGAAATTCTTGATAAACAAGAAAACCCTTTAATTTATAATGATACTGTAATTTTTACAGATAAAATAAAAATGAATTTAGAGTATTATTACAATAGAAGTTTTTTATTAGATTTAAAAATTATTTTAAAAACAATCTTTAAATAGTAATCTAACAAAAATCAAAATATGATAATAGTTTTTGTTATTATATATTTGCAATCCAATTAAATTAAATTTAAATGAATAATTCTAAAATTTGGCTTTCTTCTCCACATATGGGAGGAAATGAACAAAAATATGTACAAGAAGCATTCGATACTAATTGGGTTGCACCACTAGGTCCAAATGTTACTGGATTTGAACAAGATATTGAGGCATATTTAGGGAATCAATCTTTTGTTGCAGCATTAAGTTCAGGAACAGCTGCCATACATTTAGGTTTAATTTTATTAGGAGTTAAAGCTGGTGATGAGGTAATTTGTCAGAGTTTTACATTTTCGGCTTCTGCAAATCCAATATTATATCAAGGAGCAGAACCCATTTTTATAGATAGTGAATCAGAAACTTGGAATATGTGTCCTACAGCTTTAGAAAAAGCAATTGTAGATAGAATTTCAAAAGGAAAAAAACCAAAAGCAATAATTGCTGTTCATTTATATGGAATGCCCTTTAAAGTTGAAGAAATAAGAAAAATAGCAGATACCTTTCAAATTCCAATTCTAGAAGATAGTGCAGAAGCACTGGGAAGTACCTATAAAGATCAAAAATGTGGAACTTTTGGAGACATTGGTGTTTTGTCTTTTAATGGAAATAAAATAATAACAACTTCAGGTGGTGGAGCATTAGTTTCAAAATCAAAAGAAATTAAAGAAAAAGTAGTGTTTTTTGCTACTCAATCAAGAGATAATGCACCACATTATCAACATTCTGAAATAGGTTATAATTATAGACTGAGCAATATTTGTGCTGGAATTGGAAGAGGACAAATGGAAGTTTTAGATAAGCATATAGATTTGCGTAGAAAAATGCATGAATTTTATGTAAATTATTTTCAAAACATAGAAGGAGTAACTGTTTTTGTTGAGCCAAATTCTGATTTTTATTCAAATCATTGGTTGAGTGCCATATTAATAGACTCATCAAAAACAAATGGTAAAACAAGAGAAGATTTAAGGTTAGCATTAGATAAAGAAAATATAGAAAGCAGACCATTGTGGAAACCAATGCATATGCAACCAATTTTTAAATCCTATCCTTATTATGGTAATAATGTGGCACAAAATTTGTTTGAAAATGGACTTTGTTTACCTTCAGGTTCAAATTTACAAGATTCTGATTTAGAAAGACTTCAAAATTCTTTTGATGTTTTTTTTAATAAAAAATAAAATATTAAAATTAAAAGTATTATAGTTGTTATAAAAAAGTTAATTTTATAATAATTATTGTTAAAAAATAAATATGGTAAATTCTATTTTTGATGTAATAAAAAATAGTGTTTTAGGGCAAAGATTCCATAATATAGGCTATTTGCCGAGATGGATTATTTTTGCTATTGATGTATTTATTGTTTTTGTTGCAAGTATAATTACCTATTTAATTATTTATAGTTTAGCAGGTATTTCTTATGATAACATCAATATGACTGCAAGATATGGAGTTATTATTTTTGTAAATGCAATTTTCTTTTTAATTTATAGGACCTATTCAGGAATTATTCGACACTCCACTTTTATAGACGGAGTAAAATTATTAATATCAACAACTACCTCTTATTTTGTATTATTAGTTTTAAATTATACTTGGTATTTTTTTTATAAGATAGAAATTTTTGCTACTGCAGGTTTATTTATCAGTTATGTCATCTCATTTTTATTATTGTTTTTATTTAGAATTCTTATCAAATATGTTTTCGAAAAATATTTAAATTTAGAAGACAAAAAAAAGAGAATAAATGCAGTAATTTTTGGTTCAGATGCAAATGCAATTTCTGTAGCCAATGCTTTAAAGACAGAAACACCTAGTAGATTTAAACTATTGGGATTTGTAGATAAATTTAATCAAAACAAAACTTCCAAAAGTATTCTAAACCTGCCTATTATTAATCAAAATAAAAAGATTCATGTCATTTTAAGGGCAATGAAAGCAGATGCGTTAATTATTGCTGAAAAAAGCTTGAGTAAAAGCGAAACTATTGCAATTGTTGAAGAATGTTTAGAATTTAATTTTAAAGTTTTTACAGTACCATTAATTACAGATTGGGAAGATCAGAAACAAATTTCAAATAAAGTAAAGAATTTTGAAATAGAAGATTTATTAGATAGAAAACCTATTGTTTTAGATACTAATTCAATTTCGACTCAATTAAAAGGGAAAACAATATTAATTACTGGAGCAGCTGGGTCAATTGGAAGTGAAATAACACGTCAAGTATTAAGTTTCAATCCAACAAAAATTATTATTTTAGATCAAGCAGAAACACCATTACATAATCTTAGATTAGAAATAAATAATATTGCAAAAAATGTAAAAATACGTTCAGTTCTTACTGATATTAGGAATCTGGAGGCATTAGAAAAAGTGTTTTTAAATTATAAACCCGATGTTGTTTATCACGCAGCAGCATATAAACACGTTCCATTGATGGAAGAAAATCCATCACAAGCTATTTATACAAATGTAATAGGAACAAAAAATTTAGCAGATGTATCTATAAAATATAAAGTTGGTCGATTTGTTATGGTTTCTACCGATAAAGCTGTAAATCCAAGTAGTGTTATGGGTGCTAGTAAAAGAATAGCAGAGAAATATGTACAAACATTACATCATAAATACTTAAAAGAAGGAGATATTAGTTCAACAAAATTTATAACTACACGATTTGGTAATGTTTTGGGATCAAATGGTTCAATTGTACCATTATTTGCAAAACAAATACAAGAAGGAGGACCAATAACAATTACCCATCCTGAAATAATAAGATATTTTATGACAATACCAGAAGCTTGTCAATTGGTATTAGAAGCAGGTACAATGGGCAAAGGAGGAGAAATTTTTATTTTTGATATGGGTCAGCAAGTAAAAATTATTGATCTCGCTAAAAAAATGATTCGATTAGCAGGATTTATTCCTGATAAAGAAATAGAAATAAAAATAATCGGATTAAGACCGGGAGAAAAACTTTATGAAGAACTCCTAAACGATACATCAAAAACATTACCTACTCACAATGAGAAAATATTGATTGCTCAAGAAATTCAAGATAATTATGATAAAATTCAAAAAGCAACAATTGATTTGATTGAGCACATTGCAGATATATCAAATGAACAAATTGTTATTAAAATGAAGAAAATAGTTCCAGAATTTAAAAGTATGAATTCTATTTTTGAAACATTAGATATTTAGACAATTAAAAAAGATTAAGAACTAAGATTATAAAACAAATTATAATAAATAAAATGATACAAAAACCTATTAAATATATAGTATTAATAGTAATTTCTATTCTCTTTACATCTTGTGTTTCAAGAAACAAAATTGTTTATATGAACAATATTGATAATTCAAAAAGCTATGAATCTTCAAAACAATATGAGCCAACTTTACAACCGGATGATTTACTTAGTATAATAATATCAGCAGAAAATCCAGAAATTACTATTCCTTTTAATTTACCACAAATACAAGGGAATTATGAAATTAACAATAATCAAAACGGAATAAAAACTTATTTAATAGATAATGATGGATTCATAGAATTTCCTGTGATCGGAAAAGTAAAATTGGCAGGTTTGACAAGAACAAATGCAAATAAAAAATTAGTTCAAATCATATCTGAATATATAAAAAACCCAGGTGTAAATTTAAGAATATTAAATTATAAAGTATCCGTTTTAGGAGAAGTAACAAAGCCAGGAAGTTATACAATTCCAAGTGAAAGAATAACTATTTTAGAAGCTTTGAGTTTAGCTGGTGATGTGACAATATATGGCATTAGAAACAATGTATTGATTATCAGAGAAATAGATGGTAAAAAAACGTATAATAGAGTTGATTTGACAAATGCTGATTTATTAAATTCTCCTTTTTATTATTTGGCACAAAATGATGTTGTTTTTATTGAGCCAAATAAAACAAAAGTTAACTCATCTGTTGTAGGGCCAAACACATCAGTAATATTGTCTGGAATGACAGTATTAATATCTTTATTGATTTTATTAAAAAAATAATATATAATAATGCAAGAAAATTCGTCATTAATGAATGAAAAACAAAGCAATAATCTTGATTTAAGAGATTTAGCAGAAAAATATCTTTTACAATGGAAATGGTTTGTATTTGGTGTTTTAGTATGTACAATTCTTGCTTTTTTATATTTAAGATATACAGTACCAATATATAGTGCATCTGCTACAATACTTGTTAAAGATGAAAAAAAAGGTGGATTACAATCTGAATTAGCAGCATTTTCTGATATTGGATTAATGACAGGTGTAAAGAGTAATGTTGATAATGAAATAGAAGTAATTAAATCAAGAACAATTGTAGGAAAAGCAATAAAAAAATTAAGATTTAATATAACTTATATTTCAGAAGGACATGTTAAAGCATTCGAAGAATATAAGGATAGACCTGTTGATTTTAATTTTTATGATTTTAATGTTTCTTTTTATTTAAATAATAAATCATTCATTTTTAATGCAAAAGGAATTAATCAATTTGAATTACTTTATAAAGGCAGGAATCTAGGAAAATTCTATTATGGTTCAATTATTAATCTTGAAGATTCAAAATTAATAATTAATAAAAATTTAAATAATTTTAGTAAAAAACCTAATAATTTTTCTATACAAGTTAATGTTTCAAAAATTGATAATATTATAGAAAGTTATAAAGGGAGATTATTTATTGCAGCATTAAGCAAAAATTCGAGTGTGGTTTCCTTAACAATTAATGATCCAGTAAAAGAAAAAGCAGCTGATTTCCTTGATGCTGTTATAGAAGTATATAATGATGATGCAATTGCAGATAAAAAATTTATTTCTGAAAACACTTTAAATTTTATTCAAGACAGATTAAAAATTATTACATCTGAACTTGGGGGTGTCGAAAAAGATGCAGAAAGTTTTAAGAAAACAAATAAAGTCACAGATATAGTTTCTGAAGCAGGAATATACTTGCAGAATTCTGTAGATTTTGGGAAAGCTTTAATTGAAACAGAAACTCAAATTAAAGTTGTAAATTCTATGAAAGAGTTTATGAGAACTAAATCAAAATGGGATTTAATACCAAGTAACATTTTATCTAAAGATGGAGAAGAAACTTCGGATTTAATATTACAGCATAATGAATTAATTATGCAGAGAAATAGAATTGCAAAAGAAGGTACCATAAAAAACTCTATTGTTGCAAATATTGAGCAAAAAATTGTAGATTTAAATCGTAATATTGAGGAAAATCTTACTAGAATTAAATCGACTTTAATAATAAAAAAAGGAGATTTAGAAAGACAAGAAAGTTTAATTAAAGGTAAAATATCTCAAATACCAACTCAAGAAAGAGAGTATAAAGTAATTATTAGACAACAACAAATTAAAGAATCATTATATTTATATTTATTACAAAAAAGAGAAGAAACTGCTATTTCATTGGCTGTAACAGCACCTATTTCAAAAATTATTGACCCTGCTTTTGCCTCTAGTTATCCAGTTTCGCCCAAAAGAAATATTATATTTTTGATGGCTTTGGCTTTAGGGTTATTAATTCCTTTTACTATAATATATATAATCGATTTATTTGATAATAAAATTAAATATAGACAAGATGTAGAAGGTAAAATCTCTGTTCCATTTCTTGGAGATATTCCAAAATCTGAATCGCAAGACGAAATTATTAATGCTAGCAGTAGGTCTAGCTCAGCAGAAGCAATTCGAATTATTAGAACAAATCTTGAATTTATGTTGACCAAAGTTCATGAAGGAAGTTCTAAAACTATTTTTGTAACTTCAACTATACCAAAAGAAGGAAAAACATTTGTTGCAATTAATTTAGCCAGCACAATTGCACTTTCAGGGAAAAAGGTATTATTAATAGGTCTTGATATTAGAAACCCTAAAATAGATAGATATGTCAAATTACCATCCAAAGGATTAACTAATTATTTGTCAAAAAGCAATGAAAATATAAATGATTATATTGTAAAAATTGACAATTTTGATGATTTTTATATTTTACCATCTGGTGTAGTTCCACCAAATCCGGTTGATTTATTAATGAATAATAAAATAAACTTACTTTTTGATGAACTTAAAAAACAATACGATTATATTATTGTAGATACCGCACCAGTAAGTTTAGTTACTGATACATTGTTAGTAGCAAAAAATGCAGATGCTTTTATATACGTCATGCGTGCCAATTATTTGGACAAACGATTCTTAAAATTAATTGAATCATTTTATAAAGAAGATAAATTACCAAATATGTCAGTATTGTTAAACGATACCGTATGGAGAAAAACTTATGGATATGGATATGGGTATGGTTATGGATATGGTTATGGGTATGGGTATGGTGTAGAAGTAGAAAAAGAACCTTGGTATAAAGATATTTTTAAAATAAAAAAATAAACTAAAACCTAAAAAACTGATTGTTTTCTATTGCAATTTTTAAAGGTTTTATATCCTTAATAACTACTCTTTTATGAAAACCAGCTATGTGGTTTTGATGGTGAACATCAGAGCCAACATAATCTATCATACCTTTTGACAATAATTTTTCGGCGGTTTTAGCAACATCTACACCATAATATCCAATAGTTGATAATAAATTAAGTTGAAATAAACAACCAGCATTTTTCAACTTTTCATATTCATTAAAATTATAATGATAAAAAGTATATCGTTCAGGATGTGCTAGAACAGGTTGGTATCCTTCAACTTGTAATTCAAAGATAATATCATATAATTGTATTGGAGGATTTAGATAGGACATTTCAATCAAAACATAATTATCTTTTAATACTAATAATGGTTCATTTTGAAATAATTTGACAAAATTTGAATCTATCAAATATTCAGCAGCTGCCTTAAGTGGAATTTGAATGTTATTTCTATCTAATTCAATTTTAGTATTTGTCAAATTTGATTCAATCCCCATTTTTGTATTTTCCCAAACACTTTTCATAATGTGTGGTGTTGTAATACATTGTTCAAATCCTAATTTTTTCAGTTCATTTATTAAATAAAAAGTATCCTCTATAGTTTGTGCACCATCATCAATACCCGGTAAAAGATGCGAATGAAAATCAATATGATTAGATGGTATCAAATCTTTTAGAAAAGCTTTTTTTTGAAAAAAATGAATCAAAATAAAATAATAAATTAAGTTTAATATTTTGCAAATATAAATTATAAATACAACTTAAACTAAAAGCACTTTTTTTATATAAATTATTTAAAAAGTTGTAATTTTAAAACAGTGAAGCAT
>JAYTNO010000280.1:0-2357 GCA_043748275.1 Flavobacterium sp.
GTGATTTAATACTATGAAGAGCCGTGTGAAGGGAGACTTTCAAGCACGGTTCTGTGAGAACGTGAGGGTGAAATTCCCTTGCGTGACTCGATTGGGCGATATATATTCACGAAAACTGCTAACAAATAACAAATCAAAAAAATGAATTATTTAATTTATCATCCCAAAAGATGTGAAATAATTATAAACGAAAAAAAAGTATATGTAGATAATTTTGAAGGCAATCAAGACCCATATCTATGGAATGTTCAATTTTTGCATTCATTTTGTCACATTACACAAATTAAGGTAAATATTGGTGATACTATTTTTTGGGTTTCTTCTGAAAAGTCAAATGAATTTAAAAATCTTCTTTGTGATTGCGTTTTTGTAATTGAAGATAAAATTTTTTGGAATAATTCTAATCATATAAATTTAAATGATAGCTTGGTAGATAATATTAATTGTTTTGAGCATCATTATAGATGGCATTCACAACATTACTTTACGAAACGGAAAAGATATACATTGAAAGCTAATATGTACAAGAGTTTTCAACCTCAAGATAGCCAAGAGCAGTTAATAGATATTTTACCAATCTTGAATAACCTTAATATCGCTACTGAAAATTTAGTAAATAAAATATCTATGAATAAAAGTAGGAAAATATCAATGAATACAAGACCTTTTAAATTGGATAAAAAAATTAGTGATGAACTTTATAATAAGATTTACAAAAATTCAACTTTTAAAATTAAAGGAATTGACTTAAAAGATATATATCCAAAAAACGAAAAACTTAAATACACAAATTAAATCAAAAATGAAAAATAATTTTATTACTTTAGTATTCTTGCTTACTTCCTATTTTTCTGTAGCTCAAAATGAGGCAGATAAAGATTTAACTTTTAATATTGGAACAGGATTAAATGAAAGAGCTTTTATTGTTACCTCTCAATCAGATGGTAAAATTTTGATAGGAGGAAAATTCACAACTTTTAATGGTATTAATAGATTTAGATTAATTCGTTTAAATATTGATGGTACAACTGATGGTACATTTTTTAGTTGGGAAAGTTTTAATAATGAAATCCACTCTATAAAAGTTCAAAATGATGGTAAAATTCTAATAGGCGGGTCATTTAATTTATTTAACAACCAAAGTAATAATGGTTTGATTCGTCTAAATCAAAACGGCACAAAAGACACTACATTTAATACGGGTACAGGATTTAATAGTATTTTCAATCCAACTGCTACTGTTTATGACATAAAAACTTTGAATGATGGCAAAATATTAGTTTGTGGCTATTTCACTTCATATAATGGCACTACTAAAAATAATATTGTTAAACTTAATGCTGATGGAAGTATTGACACAAGCTTCATTACAAATTTTTTTACCAATAATGGCAATTCTTCAAATGTAATCTTATCTAAATTATCAATTCAGAATGATGGCAAAATTATTTTATGTGGCTTTTTTACAACCTATAATTCCATAAGTGCAAATAATGTTTTAAGATTAAACTCTGATGGTACTAAAGATTTAGCATTTAATTTTGGATCTGGTTTAACTTCAGCGTCAAATACAACATATTGTAACTCTCTAAATATACAACCTGATGGCAAGATTATTTTAGTTGGCAAATTTGAACAATATAATGGAATTGCTTCTAAACATATTGTAAGAATAAATAATAGCGGAATTTTAGACACTTCTTTTAATATTGGGAGTGGATTTGATTTAGAAGCTACTACTTTATTTATTCAATCTGACTTGAAAATAATTGTAGGAGGCAGTTTTAATAGTTTTAATGGTATTAATTCAAATAAAATTGTGAGACTCAACCAAGATGGGAGTATAGATAATGCTTTCAATATCGGAAATGGTTTTAATAATTGGGTATATAGTATTTGTCAACTTTTAGATGGTAGCTTTTTAATTGGTGGTAATTTCACAGAATATCAAAGTTTAAGTTCTCCTTACATAATAAAACTTAAAGGACTTACAGCATTAGGAATAAATAATTTTAATAAACAAAATCAAGTATCAATTTATCCAAATCCATCAAAAGAATTGATTAATATAAATTCAATTAATAATCAAAATTTTAAATATTATAAAATATACGACTTGTTTGGTAAAATTGTTTCAGAAAAAGCAATGTTCGAAAATTTTATAAATATTAATCAATTAAGTAAAGGAGTTTACATTATTGAGTTGATAAATGAAAATGAAAATTATAAACAGAAAATTATAAAAAACTAGATTTATACATCGCCCAACAGCTAGAGTTTCGTTGGGCTTGAAAAGCCAACAATGAAACTCCGGTTGAACGGAACCGTCAATTTTATCACCTCTATGGGGTTATCGT
>JAYTNO010000281.1:0-2325 GCA_043748275.1 Flavobacterium sp.
CTACTAGAAATACGTTGAACCGGCACTTCAGAACTTGGTTGAGAAAAACTATCTATCTCAAAAAGGATGGAGTAGAAGTACTTGGTATGTCTCAATTTAATTTTCAAATTTTTCCATACGTTGCATCAACACTACATGACTATCCAAGCGGAATGACGTTTGGAATTTTTCTTGAACAACAATTTATATCAATTTAGCGTCCTGAAACGTCTGCATTGGACTTGAATTTAACCGAAAAGGCTTTTATTCTTCAGAAAAATTCATCAAATTTACGGCAAGACCATTTTTATGGATTTAACTGCGAAGCCGTTTTTAACCGGACTTTTATTGCTTGTTTTATTTTTTCTGCGGCTGGATGTCAGTGCTCAGGATCCTACTCCGTTATTTAAAAATTACTCAACAGAAAACGGATTGCCAAGCAGTGAAGTGTATTGTTGCTTGCAAGACAATGACAGGAATCTTTGGTTTGGAACAGATAGAGGGGTAGTACGATTTAACGGATACGAGTTTAAAACCTTTACGACGAAAGACGGATTGTCTGATAATACTGTATTCTATTTGTGTCTCGATAGTCATGGTCGATTATGGATGTACACATTTTCAGGAAGGATATTTTATTTTGAGAATGAAAAAATCTTTCCATATAAATACAACAATTTGTTGTTATTAAAATCAATAAACAGAATGCCGGAAGGGTTTTATGTTGACAGTACAGGAGCAATTACCGTATCAATTTTGGAACGGGGAGCAATAAGATTTGATAAAAATGGTGTGATGACATTTTTAGATACTGTGTTAATGACAACTAAACCTCATTATAACATTCAGGAGTTTTCAGATGGAGCAAGTGTACTTTCTATTACCGCTTCCAATCCGGCAGAGAAAGACGTTTTCGTAAAACATAACTATTCAGGAAATGTTCAGGAATATAGTTTGCGAACGGCAGAGTCGACTCGCTTCAAATTTATAAGAGTAAATAAAAACAAAATTATATTTTCTATCGGAAAAAATATATTTCAAGTAGAAAATAAAGTGACAACAAAAATATTTTCTGCACCGTTAATAATTTTGTCAATGCTAGTAGATTCAAAGAAAAATCTTTGGGTCGGCACGGAAGACGGCGTTTATTATTTTGAAAAGGGAAATTGGGAAGCTGTCCCAAAAATTTACCTTAAACAAAATACAATTTCTTCTATTTTTCAGGATAATGAAAATGGATACTGGTTTACGACACTTGAAAACGGTTTGTTTTATTTGCCCGATTATCAAATCAAAAATATTCGCCTCGAAGGGAAGTATCAAAAGCCAATCAGTTTAGCAAGCGATTTTCTTCATGGTGTTTATATTGGTTGTTGGACAGGTTCTATCTTGAAATATGAAAATGGTACGATCAAAAGAATTTATGAGTTAACTGATACAACAGTGAAACTTCCAATTACTGATTTGACAACATTTGAAAACGATAAAAGAATTTATGTGAGCAGATTTTATCCAGGGTACATTTTAAATAATAAATTTAATATTTGGAAAACGAATATACCAATAGGAGTGAAATCCGATTTTATTAAAATAAATTCAGGTGAAATATATACTTCAGCAACTGCATTTGTTTTTAAAGTAAAAGGTGATTCTTTAATAACGAAATATGTAACAAGTCAAAGAATAAATACACTTGCCGAAACACCTGACGGGAAATTAATTGTTGGCGGCAATCACGGCGTTTTTGAAATAGACACAAACAATCGTAGTGAAAAAGTATATTTGAAAAAGCTGGATGAAATTCGTATTGACGATATTAAAAAGTTAGGAAGTAAACTTGTTTTTGCAACAAAAGGAGATGGGCTGTATATTCAATATCACGACTCACTTTATCACATTGATGAATCAAACGGTCTTTCGAGTAATTTGACAAATGAATTAACCCTCGATAAAAATATTGTTTGGGTAGCAACCAATAAAGGGATAAACAAAATCGAATTCAAAAATGAACTTTCTATGGAGTATTCCATTCAAGTTATTCGCCACAACGATGGTTTGTTGAGTGATGCAATTAACGAAATTGTTATTTTGAATGATACAGTTTTCGTTGCCACTAACCCCGGACTTTCGATGTTTGATGCCAAGTGCGATTTTGAAAATCAAATGCAGCCGCGAGTTTATATTTCTTCTGTGAGGCTAAATGCCCATGAGATTCCCTTCACCGGAAAAATGGATTTTGCGTACGACCGAAATAATCTTCACGTCGAATTCAATGCGGTGTCATTTAAAAGTTTTGGTAATATCCTTTATCGTTATGAATTGATGCATGAAAAGGATACTCTTACA
>JAYTNO010000282.1:0-2304 GCA_043748275.1 Flavobacterium sp.
TGTTGACAACTTTGTTCATAAGTCAAAAACCAAATCAACATAAAGCTGCCTCATGTTTTTTAATTTTGTAACTCAACTTTAAATAACATAAAAATGAAAAAATTAATTTTATCAGTAGCTGCGATTTTCGCATTCGGTTTTGCAAGCGCGCAAGACACAAAATTTGGATTAAAAGGCGGTTTAAACTTAGCTAATTTTACTGATGCGGAATCTAATACGAAAATAGGCGTTAATTTTGGTGCTTTTGCAGAAGTTAAAATAAACAGCTCATTCGCTATTCAGCCAGAATTATTGTTCTCTATGCAAGGCGCAAAATCCGGAGATACTTCCATTAACTTAAATTATCTAAATATCCCTGTTATGGCAAAAGTAACTGTGGGAGAAGGATTTAGCCTTCAAGCAGGACCACAATTAGGGGTTTTACTAACTGCAACTGGATCTAAGGGTGGTGTTGATGTTGATTTAAAATCATCGTTAAAGACTATTGATTTCGGTTTGAATCTTGGCGCAGGCTATGATGTAAATGAGAATATCATGATTGATGCAAGATACAACTTTGGTATGGGCGGATTAACAAAAGACTTAGCTGCTGGAGTTACTGATTCAAATAATAGAATAATATCAATCTCTCTAGGATATAAATTCTAAAAATCAAAATTAAACCAAAATTAAACCACGCTTGTCGTGGTTTTTTTTGATTAATATGTAATTTATTTTTTTATGCGCTTTTTAATACCTTGATAAAAAAATTCATTACGTTTGTAACTTTATTAATTTAAAACATTAAAAATATGAGAAATATATCTTTGATTTTCGTAACATTATTTGCTTTCACATTTTCATTTTCCCAATCCAAAACGAACAGTGATTTTGGAATAAAAGGCGGTTTAAATTTTGCAACCGTATATTCAGATCCCTCTGCCTCGGCAAAAGTAGGTATCAATATAGGTATATTTGTAGATATAAAATCTTCGGAGAAATTTCATTTTCAACCAGAAATTATTTACTCAATGCAAGGAACTTCAATAAGTCAAAATGGACAATCAGCCCAAATTAATTTAAACTACATCAATTTACCAATTATGGCAAAATATTTTGTCAATAAAGATTTTAATTTTCAATTTGGACCACAATTTGGTGCTTTAGTAACTTCCACAGTAAGTGCTGGAACAATAACGGTTGACGCAAGTAGTCTTTTTAAAAATATAGATTATGGTTTAAATTTAGGAATAGGATATACTATAAATCCAAAAGTGATGATTGATGCGAGATATAATATTGGACTTTCTGGTTTGGCCAAAGACCTTCCGCCAGGTGAAAGAGATTTAAACAATCGTGTGTTTTCAATTTCAATAGGCTATAAATTATAACGTTCAAAAAAAAACCACGCTTGTCGTGGTTTTTTTTTTATTAAAAACAGCATTAATTTTGTTCACTACGCCCGGGTTTACAGTCATGGCTTTTTTTGTATATTTGTAGTTTGTACATTTTCCGTTATGACAACCCTGTGATGCTAGCGTTTGTTTTAACAACCGTTTTGACCGTGTCTATAGAAAGAAACCATTAAAAAAAATTTAATACAACAGTTGAATAAGTAATTATATGGCAGATAATACCAACAACATAACCATTTTAGGAAATGATTTATTCGATGAGTTATCACAACTTATTGAGCAAAGCAAACAACAAGTAGCGGTTCATGCAAACAGCGCTGTTACTATTTTATTTTGGCAAGTTGGTAATCGTATCAATCAAGAAATCCTGCAAAACAAACGTGCCGAATACGGAAAACAAATTGTGCCGACACTGCAATTAAAAAGCCAACAAACTTTGGGATAATGCGCTTGAAGAAGTGAAAAATGAAATTATAGACGAAAATATTTTTAGAATGGAGCTTGGCGAAGCACAATCTTTTTATGGTAAATAAAATTTAACTTATGCCTTTTATAAAAGTATATATACACTTTGTTTGGAGTACAAAAAACAGACAACCTTTTCTTGCAACTAAAGAATTAAGACTAAAAATGTGGAGTCATATTCGAGAAAATGCCAAAGAAAAAGGGATTTTTGTTGATTATATAAATGGTTATAGCGATCATTGTCATTGTTTAGTATCGCTTGGAGTAGATCAAACTATCCAAAAAACTATGCAATTGATAAAAGGCGAATCTTCTTTTTGGTTTAATAATCAAAAATTGATACTTGAAAAATTTCAATGGCAAGACGAATATTTTGCAGTTTCAGTTTCAGAATCTATGATAGATAGAGTTAGAAATTACATCAAAAATCAAGAAGAACATCATA
>JAYTNO010000283.1:0-2300 GCA_043748275.1 Flavobacterium sp.
ACAAGTAGGAAAAAAGAACTGACAATTATTTTTTTCATCGGAGATTTTTCTGGGAATTAAATGTAAACTTTTTTATTGAAATAAAATCAGCTCAAAATAAATTTGACAAAATGATTAAAAATTCTTTCAAAAATAATTTCCTCAGCTTATGAATGAAAAGGACAATAAAATTGGTTTATAAATAAGTAACCTAACTAAACCGGACTTTCGTTTTGATTAATGTAGAATGGTTGTCTTTGAACTTTTGGGTTTAATTGCTAACTCAAACTTTTTTATCGCATATATTTTTATCATGATTACAGGAAGATTTTTTTTTATTTGAAACACTATTATTTCTTTTAAAAAACGAAACAGAAATCTAGTAGTTCAGTCAAGTTTTTTGTGAAATTGAATTTTTAATTGATTTAATTCAATGGTTGAAATGTAAACTTATCCGAGGTATTGATAGGCCGCTAAAACTAAAAACCCCATTTCTGTGCAATTTAGACAGAAAAGTTAATTGTTTTCTGGTAATGACTTGTTTATTATGAATTAATTAGCCGAGAACGTTTATTATTCAATTTAATTATTTAGATTTATTCAATATTAATTACTGCGTAAATTTCGATTCGTTTTTATATCCTTTTTATACCATTTGACCTTAAGTGTCAATATTAATAGGTCAGTTTGTTGTAATTTAATCTAAGTGAATTTTATAAATATGCTCTAATGTGTAGGATTATCCCGGTCAATAAATTACAAAAAGGAAAAAATAAGAGTATTAATTAAACGGTTTGATATTAATTGTTTAAATTACTTAGTGATTTTCAAATTAGTATTTTTATATTTTTTAATATAACATTTGATGAAATTAGGTTGGAATGATAATGCTGTAGATCTTATTGGTGATATACATGGGCATGCAGATAAACTAAAGGAACTTTTGAAGAAGCTTGAATATACCAAAAACGGTTCCGGCTATTCTCATCCTGAAAGAAAAGTAATTTTTATTGGTGATTATATTGATCGAGGGCCGCAAATTAAAGAGACTCTAGAGATAGTTAAGCAAATGAACGAAGAGGGAAATGCCATTGCTCTAATGGGTAATCATGAATACAATGCACTTTGTTTTCATAGTATTGATGGAAGTGGAGGACATCTTAGAAAGCATTCGATTAAAAATATTGTTCAGCATTATAAGACATTGGAGCAATTTGAAAATTTCGAAAAAGATTATTCAATGTATATCGCTTGGTGTAAAACGTTGCCACTTTTTTTCGAGACTTCATCATACAGGGCAGTTCATGCATGTTGGGAAGACAGAAGTATTAATTTTTTACGCGACAATTTAGTTAATAATAAATTTGATGATCAACTACTTTTTCAATCAACTAAAAAAGGATCAAAATTTAATAATTCCATTGACATTACGTTGAAAGGAAAAGAAATCGCATTGCCGAATGGAATTACTTTTACCGATAAAGATGGAGACATACGAAAAGATATTAGAGTGAAATGGTGGATTGACCCTGCAGCTACTACTTACAAAGATTACAGCGTTGAAAGTCTTGATAATTTACCAACCTTAAAAGTTGATAATTCACAATTGAAATTCAATGATTACTATCCTGAGCATTCAAGACCTGTATTTTTTGGACATTATTGGTTGAATGGAAATCCGACACTTTATCGTAATAATATTTGTTGTTTGGATTATAGTGTGGCTAAAGATGGGCACCTTGCTGCTTACAGATTTAATGGTGAAAAAGAGTTAGATCAAAAGAATTTTGTTTTTGTCTAAATTTTTTAAATAGTGTGGAAGTGTGAAGGAAATTGGATTGATGCGATGAATAGTTTCTTTTGAACTTATATTTATAATATTTTTTTTGAAATAATTTTAATCAATTAAATAATATTGAAGAGAAATTCTGCACAGCGGATTGTGCATCACCAACTAGACTGAAAAGTTGACTGTCAGTTTTGAATAAAAAAATTGTATGCTAAATTTTTGAACTACGCCTGAAATAAAATAGTGCCACTCTTTGTGCAGAGTCAGGCAACAGCTATAAATGTTCACTTAGTCTCTTTCTCATATTAATTCGATACATACAAACTAAAAAAGTGCGAGTATCAGAAACAAAGCGAGTGAACAGTCAAAATACTGTTCACTCGCTCTGTTCATTTGCAGTGTAAAAGTACTCGAAAGCGGACTGTCTTCGAACCTATTTCCCAGTGATTTAAACAGATTTTGGGTATTGAAGGCTGCTTTAAACGCAAACGATCAACTTAACAGGTAATAGGTTTCAATGGACTACAACCAT
>JAYTNO010000284.1:0-6285 GCA_043748275.1 Flavobacterium sp.
TGTTTTTAATGTTTTTGCACTTTTCTATTTTGGTTTTGTAAAAAAAATTATAAAAAAGCCCCGTATTGGAAGACGAGGCGACTTAAATGTTTTCACAACGGAATAATCCTTATTGTGAATTGCTTCAAAATTGTTTCACAATATTACAAATAATTAATTAAATAAAAATAGGTAAAACACCCTTTTTTGCAAATTATATTTTTATTAAATTACCAGACTATTTAAACCACGTAAAGATGAAAAAAATATTAGGAATTAGGAAAAATATAGTAATAGATGGTTTGTTTAATTTTTGGCAAAAAAATAGCTCCACGAAACGCGGAGCTTAGTTTATCTTCGGCTTATAGCCTTATTGTGAAAAGTCTTTCAAAACTGTGATACAAATATAAAAGAAAATATAATACAAATAACAATATGTCAAAAACAATAGCTTACGACCTAGGAACTAATTCAATCGGTTGGTCAATACGAGAAGATCAAAAAGAAGGAAATCAAATTTTAAATGCTGGCGTTAGTACATTTAACAAAGGTGTTGGTGAAGAAAAAAATATTGAATATTCACTTGCAGCAAGTAGAACAGGAAGGCGCTCATTGAGAAGACGCTATCAATCCCATAAATATAAACTATGGAGTACTCTTGAAATACTTATTACAAATGGATATTGTCCAATGACTATTGAACAATTAGACCAATGGCGAAAATATACAAAAGGTATTGGTAGAAACTATCCAGTAAATGCGGTTTTATTCAATAATTGGATAAAACTTGACTTCAATAACGATGGAAAACCTGATTACACTAGTCCTTACGAATTAAGAAATGAATTAATTAATCAGAAACTTGATTTTACTCTTGAAGAAAACAAATACAAACTCGGTAGAGCTTTGTATCATATTGCACAACATCGAGCATTTAAAAGTAGTAAAAAAGTACAAAGTGATGATAGCAAAGAAGTCAAGAAAGAAATTACCGACGAAGATTTTATTGGTGCTGAATCAAAGAAAGTAGAAACTTTTACAAAAATTATTTTATCTTTTGGAATTGAAGAAAAAGAAACTGTAGGAGCAACATTTTATGATGCAGAGAAAAAAGGAATTCGGATTCGTGAGAACTTGCAACAATATGTTGTTCGTAAACAATTACAACAAGAAGTAAAATCAATTTTTGATTACCAAAATTTGTCATTTGACGCTTTGTTTGGTAGAGAAATTGCAAAATCTTCAATTTTCTGGAATAGACCATTACGTTCGCAAAAAGGTACAATTGGAAAATGTACTTTAGAACCTAATAAATATAGATGTCCTGTAAGTCATCCTGAATTTGAATTTTTCAGAGCTTGGTCATTTTTAAACAATATTAAATTTAGAAACAAACAAGAAAATGATAGTCAATGGACAAAACTACCTTTAGAAATAAAAGAAGCCATATATCAAAAATTATTTTTGGGTAGATTGAAAGCTGATTTTGAATTTTCAGAAATAATTGATTTTGTTGAAAAGTACAATAAACACAGAAACTGGGAACTTAATTATAAAGCTAAAACTAATGTAGCAGCAAGTCCTGTTTCTGCTAGATTACAAGCCATTTTTGGAGAAAATTGGAAATTATTCACTCATAACACAACCAAAACTAGAATAAATAAAAAAGGCCTAGTTCACAATATTACGTACACAATAGAGGACATATGGCATATTTTATTTTCTTATGATGATGAAGATGAAATAGAACGTTTTGCTTTAGAAAATTTGGAATTAAACGAAAAACAAACTAAAAGCCTTTTATTGCTATGGTTTAAAATGCCTGTTGCTTATGGAATGTTGAGCAGTACAGCAATAAAAAACATCAATATATTTTTACAAAAAGGATTAATTTATACCGAAGCAGTTTTGCTATCCAAAATTCCATCTTTGCTAAAAGAAACTTGGGCTAACAACGAAAACTTCTTAATAAGTGAAATTGGAAATATTATTGACACAAATAGAGCAGACAAAAAGGATATTGCAATAGTAAACAATCTTATTGCTAAATACAAATCTTTAGAGTCAGAAGAACAATTTGGTTATAAAAACGTACAGTATAAGCTAGATTCAAGTGATAAAAATGATGTGTTAGTTGCCTGCATCGAAAATTATGGAAACAAAACTTGGGAAGGATTAAACGAAAATAGTAAAGAGTTAAAAAACATAAAGATAAATGATTTATATCAAGCTTTTTTCTCTAATTCAAAAAGGGATTATTTCAAATCTCCGCACTTATTAGATACTTTGAAACGCTTTCTAGACGATAATTTTGATTTATCAGAAAACGAACTCAATAAATTATACCATCCTTCACAAATTGAAATCTACCCTCCTGCTAAAGAGCAATATTACAAACATTTAGAACAGTCATTAACCTTGTTAAATAGTCCAAAAACAGGAGCTTTTAAAAATCCTATGGCAATGAGAACTCTTTTTGAACTTCGCAAATTGACCAACTATTTAATTATAACTGGGCAAATAGAACAAGAAACAAGAGTAGTTGTTGAAGTAGCGAGAGAATTAAACGATGCCAATATGCGATGGGCTATTGAACATTATCAAAATAGAAGAAGAGAGGAAAATAAAGAATTTGCATTAGCCATTGTAGAAATATTAGAAGAATTTTCAAAATCAAAATCAAAACAAACAATAAACGCCAACCCAGAAAACAAGGAAGATATTGATAAATTTCGTTTATGGGTAGAACAGATTGAAGACGATATTACCAATGATGGTAAAAGTGAATATGCTAAATACGAATGGGCTAATACTAAATCTAAAGTTTATAAAGCAGTTTCTTCTGCAAAAGAAATGATTGACAAATATAGATTATGGAGAGAGCAATCCTGCAAATGTATGTACACTGGAAGACCTATAAATATGTTCGATTTATTTTCTGAAAACAATACTGATTTTGAACACACTATTGCTAGAAGTATTTCTTTTGACAACTCTCTAGCAAACCTTACAGTCTGTGACTTTGCCTATAATCGAACTATCAAAAAAAATAAATTACCAACATCATTAGAGAATTATGAAAATGATGCTACTATAAATGGTAAATATTATACCGCAATAAAACCTAGATTAATTGATTGGGAAAAGAAAGTAGAATCTATAAAAAACAATATTGAATTTTGGAAAAAGAAAAGTAAGCAAGCATCCGACAAAGAATTTAAAGATAAAGCAATTCGTCAAAAACACCTATGGAAAATGGATTTGGATTATTGGCAAAACAAACTTAATCGTTTTACAACAGAAGAAGTTACTACGGGTTTTAAAAACAGTCAATTAGTAGATACTCAATTGATTTCTAAATATGCTTTTCATTATCTTAAGACTGTTTTCAATAAAGTTGAAGTTCAAAAAGGAAGTGTTACAGCTGAATTTAGAAAAATATTTGGAGTTCAAGATCCGAACGAGAAAAAGAGCAGAGACTTTCATAGTCATCACGCAAAAGATGCAGCAATCTTAACGCTAATTCCGACTGCAAATAAGCGAGAGGAAATTTTGAAAAAAGCATACAGTTATTATGAAAGTAATTACAAGCAATATACAGAGTCTCCGTACAAAGGTTTTTCTAGAAATCACATCGATGAAATAAATGATACTACTTTGATAAACAATGTTGTAAATGACCAAAAAGTTACTCCTGCTAATAAAAAAGTCAGGGCTTCTGGAAAAATAGTCTATTTCAAAGACGAAAATGGTAATAAAATAACAGATGAAATGGGAAAACTGATAGCTAAATATGCAAAAGGCGATAGTATTAGAGGGCAACTTCATAAAGAAACTTTTTTAGGAGCAGTAAAACTTTTAAAGAAAGATGAAAACGGAAAAGCCATTAGAGACGAAAATGGAAATTTCATATTGGAGGATACAAAATATGTAACAAGAAAACCATTAGTTTTTAAAAAGAACGCTGATAGTCCTGGTTTCGCTAAATTAGAAGAAATAGAAAAATGTATTGTTGATAAAAATTTATTCCAAATTATAAAAAAACAAGTAGAAATTGCTGGTGGCTTAAAAGAAGCTTTGACAAATCCAGATGGGGTCTGGATGTACAGCACAGAAAAAAGAGATAAAGATGGAAAAATCGTAAAAAATGCAGAAAAAATAAATAGAATAAGACACATAAGAGTTTTTACCGCTGATAAAAACCCACCAATCATAAAAAAACAAACGAATCAAACCGAAAAACCAATTGTATTTTTAGAGAATCGAGATCATAAGCAAAACTATTATGCTACAAGTGGAGATGGTTACTTGTATTTGTTTTACGAAGGAGCCGTAAAAGGAAAGTTAGAAAGAGATTATGAATGCTTTAGTTTGTTACAAGTTTCAAAACTCAACAAAGTAAAAGCTACAACATTAGAAGATTTATTTCCAAAAACCAAAACAGTAAAGAAAATGGAAATTCCATTAAGAGCTATTTTAAAAAGTGGACAAAAAGTCTTTTTCTTTAAAGAAGATATGGATGAATTAAAGGAACTTCCTAAAAATGAATTAATGAAACGTCTTTATCGAATAACCTCTTTTAAAGATGATGGCAGGATTTATCTTAAATATCATTTAGAAGCTAGACAAGATAGTAAAATAACCAAAATTGCTTCAAAAGGCGACAAAGCAGGTAAAGCTGTATTAGATGACGGCTCGTCTTCTGTTGATTTTGAAAATCCATTTCCTAAATTATTTATTTCTAAAGCAAATTTCAATTTTGCTATAGAAAATGAAGATTTTATTATAAATCCTGATAGCACAATAAAATGGTTGTAACAACATAATCTTATGATAAAACGAACCCTTTTCTTCGGCAATCCCGCTTATTTAAGCACAAAAAACGAGCAAATAGTCATTTCCTATCCTGACAAGGAACAAGAAACCAAAACTGTGGCTATCGAAGACATTGGCGTAATTGTTCTGGAAAACCAACAAATCACCATTACCAATGGTTTGCTTGAAAAATTAGTGATTAATAATGTTGCCATGATTAACTGTGACCAACAACATTTGCCTATTGGTTTGCTGATGCCCCTTAGCGGACACACTGAACAAAGTGAACGATTTAAAAATCAAATTAATGCATCTGTACCACTAAAAAAAAATTTGTGGCAACAAACTATAAGTGCCAAGATTACTAATCAAGCAGGGCTTCTTAGAGAGAAAAAAATTGCTTGCCGAAAAATGGAACTTTGGGCAAAAGAGGTAATCTCTGGTGATGCCCTTAATCACGAGGCTAGAGCTGCTGTTTTTTATTGGCAAAAACTAATTCCAATAGAAAATTTTACTCGAGGGCAGAAAGGATTACCTCCTAATAATTTACTAAATTATGGTTATGCTATACTAAGAGCGCTAACCGCACGCGCCATAGTGAGTTCTGGAATGCTCCCTACTTTAGGTATTTTTCATCGTAATAAATATAATGCCTATTGCCTTGCTGATGATATAATGGAACCTTATAGACCTTACGTAGATTTGATAGTAACACACATAATGGAAACTGTTGCTAACTATGATGAGCTGACTATAGACATAAAAAAACAATTGCTCACCATTGCTAGTATTGATGTTGTTATTGATGGGAAAAACAGCCCATTAATGGTTGCTATGAGTAGAACTACTCATTCATTACATCAATGTTTTGAGGGAACAGCTAGGAAAATTTTATATCCTGTATATGTATGATGACCATTTCACCCGATTAAATCAATATAGAAGTTTGTGGATATTAGTATTTTTTGACCTGCCAACAGAAACCCAGAAGGAACGTAAAATAGCTTCTTTATTTAGAAAGAAATTGTTGGATGATGGCTTTTCTATGTTTCAGTTCTCTATCTATATGCGGTTTTGTGCTAGTAGAGAAAATGCCGAAGTTCATACTAAAAGAATAAAAAACAACTTGCCAGAACATGGCAAAATTGGCGTGATGCAAATAACAGACAAACAATTTGGAATGATGGAACTTTTTTATGGGAAAAAACCAGTAGCAACCGACCAACCTAGTCAGCAATTGGAACTTTTTTGAAAGTATACAGGATTGAAAAAACAAGACTTATTTAGGATATAACACTAATAACACTTCTAGTTTTTGGATTCAGAAAAATCCCATAAAACCCAACAAGTCAATCAATTACCTTGTGACATGTTGGGAATTATAAGCTAAAATACAATTTTGAAAGCAATTCACAACTTTATACCTTGGCTGTTAAAGTTTGGTTTGTTGGGAATTATAAGCTAAAATACAATTTTGAAAGCAATTCACAA
>JAYTNO010000285.1:0-2298 GCA_043748275.1 Flavobacterium sp.
CAACTGCTGGATTAAACAATCCTGTTCCACTGGCTAAAGTTGGTGTCCAAACTCCTCCAGCTTGTGGTGTTCCGCCTAATGAACCAAATAAATTTTGGGTTGGTGCATTGGAACATAAACTTACTGTTCCGTTGGTTCCTGCGTTGGGTAATGGTATTATATTTATTATTACTGTTGAAGTAGATTGTGGACAAATAGAAGTTGAAACAGTGTATGTAAAAACATACGGACTTCCAGCAAGTGTTAAAGAAGAAACATCTACTGTACCTTGAAAACCATTTGTAGTAGATAAAGGTCCTGTCCAATCACCTGTGCTGTCAGGAGATCCATTTAATTCATTAATCAAATTGAAAGGTGCTGTTGATGTCACATCTGTTACACAAATATTTTTAGACCCATTTGAACCAGAATTATTTGGCGTACTAAATTGAACTTCAACAGCAAGACGATTTATACTTTCACATAATGCATTTGAAGCTGCGGCATAATAAACTTGACCATCTACAAGTGGCGTTGATGGACTTATTTCTATTCCCGCATTTGGACTTAAATACCATACTAAATCATTTCCCGCTGCATCAGCAACTAAATCGGCAACTGTTGGTGCTGAAGTAGAACAAACCCTTTGAATTGAATCTCCAGTTGGTACTGGAAGCACCGTAACTGTAACTAAAACTCGTTGTCTGGAAGTTTCACAACCTGTATCTGGGTTTATTTGACTTGCATAATAAAAAACATTATTGTCTAAAATTGTTGTAGGTGCCAATGGCACTCCTCCAGAAGGCGTGGTGTACCATTGAATCATATTACCTGTTGCTTGAATATCTGAAATCCTAGATTCTTCGCAAAATCCTTGTTGAGCAGGAAAAACAATAGGTTTTGAATAAATAGTAACTAAAACACTTTGACGAACTCCACAAAAACCCGAAATATCATCAGCAAAATAATCTTCACCATTAATTAACGCTATAGAATTAGACAAAGGCGATCCTCCTGTAGCATTTGCGTACCATACTATTCCATTTCCTCCACTCGTAGCTACTAGACTAGCTACAGTTGGTGATTGGGTATCACAAAAAGATTGAGTGTTATCAGCTATAGTAGGACATTGTCCAAAAACATTTGAAATTGTTCCTAAAAAAACAATCCAAAAAGAACTAAATAATATTTTTTTTCTACCAAGAGTATAAATTCTCATATGCATATCAAATTGACTAATTAAGAGATTCAAAACATCTAAAAAAGTGTAAAGACCGAATTTTAATGTCTTAAAAAGGACAAATTTTAAATTTATTAACAAAATACAAACCGCAGTCTATATTCCAACTACGATATTAATTAATATATTTCTTAGAATTTTTGTGCTTTTTTAATATTATGAACAAATTCATTAACAATTTTTTATTATGTGTTTAATTACATAAATTAGTCTATTCGATTTAAAATCAAAACAATAAAAAACGATAAAATTGTATTCAAATTAAAGCTTTCTTTAAAATACTTTTAATTGAAATACAATTTTTGAAATAGGGAAGTTTATTTTATTAGAAAATTGAATAAGATGGCGAAGTCAATAAATAAAGTAAAAAAAAATGAAATTATTTTTTATCAATAAAATTTATGATGTTATACATCAATATTACATTCTTTTGATTGATATAAAGTTGTTTTCTATTTTCTTGGTTTTTTCTTGTAATAATAGAAATTGTAAAAGGTACGCCGTCATCATCTTTACAAGTGAAAGGATATATTAAATCGGTATCATTCTCTTCTTTGGCTTCATAATTTATAATATCAAACAGCTGAATTTCTTGTGAATAAATAATTATTCTATTTTTTGTCGTATCCAAGTTTACTACAATTGCAGCATCTTTTAATTCAGACCATTTGCCCCATTTACCATTTTCATCTTTTTCCATAACGCTATATCCAGTGGTAAGGAATTTATAGGATTGGCAATATGAATTTTGAATTGCAATAAATAAGAATACAATAAAATATATTTTTTTTAATGACATTTGATTATGTTTTAACAATTACAAAAATAGTAAATTAAAAATTTATGTTTTCTATTTTATTTTTTGAAGTTTCAAATTCTTCAATAATTTCAGAAATAATTTCACTCACAGGTTTAATATCTCTAATGAGTCCTGCAATTTGTCCAATTTCTAATTCTCCTTCTATTAAATCTCCTTCAAACATTCCACGTTTTGCTCTAGCTCTACCTAGTAAAGTTTTTAATTCATCTGTAGTTGGGCATTTTGCATAAAGTTCTTGAATGTCTTGATAGAATTTATT
>JAYTNO010000286.1:0-2294 GCA_043748275.1 Flavobacterium sp.
TAAAATAGAGAACAAAAACAATGATAGCAATAAAAACAATAGTAAATAACGAGGCGTAATTTTTTTTCATTGCATTAGGTTTAATATTCTTTTTTTACAAGCATAAAAAAATCATTTTCTAAAAATCGGTAGCCATGATCGTAAACAAAATGATAGGTGTTTCCGTTATTGGTGTTCAAGATGTTTGTGAAAAATTCAAAATCAAATCCTTTATTATCTAATTTCGATTTTGTTGTTTTCGATTTTCCTTCCACGTTTAGTTCAGACAAGATGCGATAATTTTTTCGTAATTTATTATTCACATTTCGCATAAAATTAGTACTATCTTTATTAATTTTATTGTTATAAGAGTTGCGACAACCATCACTACAGAATTTTTTATCTTCACGCCCAACAATTTTATCTTGGCATTCTAAACAGGTTTTCATAGTACTATTTATTAAATTGTCCTTTATAAAATAATCCTTGTTCAATGTGTGCTAAATGATGGCTGCAATGCCAAGCATAAAGACTAATTACTTCTTCTAATGTATATAGTATTTTACTTTCAGGATGCATAAATTGTCTCGACAATTCTTTGCTTGTAAATGATTTTAAAAGTAAAACCCATCTATAATGCAATCCTTCAATAATTGCAATTGAACTTGAAATACAGTCATCTAAACTATCTATAAGTTCCGCCCATTTTCCTTCTTCATAAGGCTTAATTGTTGGTACATTTTCTGTTAAAGCTAATTTGAATCGAATAAAACTATTCATATGACTATCAGCGCAATGATGAATTACTTGTTTTATTGCCCAACCGCCAGGGCGATATTTCCAATTTAATTCTTGGATAGAAAGTGTATTTGTTATGTTTTTTAAACCAAAAGGAAATAATTCGATGGTTTCAATCCAAATTTTTATATCAGATTCAGATATTGAAATTGGTTTTTCAAATTTTCCGATAGGAAATTTTAATTTTTCTATGTTTAATTGTGTTTCCATTTATTTCTTTTAAAATCAATCAAATATACTATTTAATTTCCAATTACAAACGGTTACAAACAACTACAACCGAAATTAAATGGTTGTTAACCGAATAACATTTGCGAATCGTCACATCTTTGCACTGTCGAAATGAAATAACAACCGACATTAATAAATAATAACATTTAAATTTTAAACGCCATGAGTACATTAAAAAACAAAGTTCAATTAGTAGGAAACACAGGAAATGACCCAGAAATTATAACATTAGAATCTGGAAAAAAATTAGCTAAATTAACAATCGCTACAAACGAGAGTTATAAAAATGACAAAGGAGAAAAGGTAACCGACACCCAATGGCACAATGTTGTAGCTTGGGGGAAAACTGCTGAAATAATCGAAAAATATGTTGTTAAAGGTAATCAAATAGCGGTTGAGGGAAAACTAACTCATAGAACGTATGATGACAAAAATGGAGAAAAAAGATACATCACAGAAATAGTTCTTAGTGAATTAGTGATGTTAGGAAAATAATTTTCTAACAAGCATCTTTTCATAAAGTGTTGAATAAAAGCATTAGGGTTGCGTAAACTTTAATGCTTTTATTTTGTTATGCAAAAAAACAAACGTTGTCGGTAATACCACAAAAATCCGCGGAAACCGAGAAATTTGAAAAATAAATCCCTAAAAAATTGTTTCTGAAATTAATTTGACTATTTTTGTCAAAACAAATTTTGTCTTATGGAAACATTTGGAGATATTATAAAAAACGAAAGAGAAAGCAAAGGACTTTTATTAAGACAAGTTGCGTCTGCACTTGAAATTGATCAAGCAATTGTGAGTAAATTTGAACGTGGAGAAAGAAAACCAACAAAAGACCAAGTTGAAAAATTTGCTGAATATTACAATTTAGACAAAAATAATTTGGTTACAAGTTGGTTAAGCGACAAAATCGCCAACACAATTTTTTACGAAGAAAATATCGGAGAAGTTCTAAAAGTAGCAGAGGAGAAAGCAATTTACTTAAAAACTATTCACGATGGAAGATAAAATAAAAGTTGTAGAATTATTCGCTGGCGTTGGTGGATTTCGCCTTGGTTTAGAAGGTTGGAACAATAAATCTGCATCATCAAATTACAAAGAAAATTTTGAAAGTCCATACGAAATTGTTTGGAGCAATCAGTGGGAACCATCAACCAAAGTACAACACGCATCGATGGTTTACGAAACTCGCTGGGATAAAAAAAGCCATTGTAATCAAGATATTTCAACCGTAGAAGTTGATGTCATTCCTAATCACGATTTGTTAGTTGGTGGATTTCCTT
>JAYTNO010000287.1:0-32527 GCA_043748275.1 Flavobacterium sp.
TCTAAATCTGTATCCTGTTGCTGCTGCCACTGGGCTAGCATAAATAGTGGTCCAGAAATTAGTTACTGTGCTTCCACAGCCATAAATACTAGAAGTACTTGGTACTAATGGTGAATTTACAACACAAGAAGTTCCATAAGCTCTATAGAATCCTCCCATTTTAACTGCAACTCTAATCGTGTAAGCTGTAGCATACAAATTAGTTCCAGTTAATTGAGCAAAAGTGAAACTATTTAAAGTCGTGTCTATCGTTCTTATTGTACTACCATTGGTAATTTCAAAACGATATCCTTGTGCTCCAGCCACTTGATTAGCATATAATACTTGATATAATGAAGACAATGTAGTACCACAAACAGAAGGATATAAGAATGATGTAGGATCTACCAAAGTTTCATCTTCTGGACCAGAACAGTTGTCATCAATACCATTGTTCAATACTTCTACATGACCTGGGTTTACTTCAAAATTATTATCGTTGCAATCTGCAGCAAGAATACTAGCAGTATAACCAGAAGGATTAGTTGCACCGTAACAAACAGAAACTGCAGTTGGATTACCATTATAGTAACCATCATTATCAGCATCTTCATAAAAACTACCTGTTCTCCAAACCAAGATATTGGTATCATCGCAATCTGTTGAATTCGAAACATAACCAGGTTGTGCACCAACAGCAGTAGATGCTAAATCACCAAATCCATCACCGTCAACATCTGCATAAACTGTTTCATTACTAAAATAAACATTATCAAGATAAAATCTGAGTGGTGATGGTGAATTTTGTTCAAATTTAAATCCATAAATGTTAGATAAATTAGCACCTGCAAATTCAGATAAATTAATCGTTATTGAATTCCAACCTGCTACAAGATTTGTAATGTCTCTTCTTTGGTCTCCATCAGTTAATAACCAGAAAAATAAATTTGCAAATGGAGCATCTACATAAACATCTAAATGCAAAGTAGTCATATCTGAAACATCTAATCTTCTTTCTGTTGTATCAATTAAACCAATAAAACCTAAATTATCAACTCTTAAAGCAGTATTTGTTCCATTAGGAATTGTGGTTAAAGTTGTTCCTCCAGTCCAAAAAGCGCGAACCATATCAAAACCAGAAACTGTAGAATAAGCAGCACTATATAATGATTTTACTTTTTCAGGAAGTCTAGCAGGAGGTATAGGAGAAGCACCAGGAGCAGGGAAAGATACTACAAATGTAGCAGTTCTTAATGATGGACCAAAAGTACCATCAGAAACTTGTGAGGCCGTAATAGTACATGTCCCACCAGTTCCCACTTGTATTTGGTTACCGTTAACAATAGTTGCTATAGCAGTATTACTACTTGTATAAACAAATGGGCTTGTATTATTAGAACTTGGAGGTGTTAATGTGAAATTAGCATCTCCTACATTTTTAGCAGGTACTGTAAATGTACCAACTGTTGGTGGTTGTAAAGTAGCTGGTCTGTAGTAATAAACATTGTCTACATAAGCTGTTGTACCAGGTCCACTTAACCCTTCAAACTTAAGTTGAATAAGTCCTGATAAATTTAAACCTTGACTTGAATAGGTTGACATTGGAATATCAATACTTCTCCATCCATTTATAGGTGTAGAAATCTGTGCTCTACGATCACCATTATTTAACAACCAAATATTAAAACCTGTAACATCTAAAGCATAAATATCCATGTGTAACATGGTCATCTCTGAAACATTGATTGGAGCAGAATTAATAAATTCAACAATGAAATTACTCATTTTTTTAGTAGGATTCCCACCAAGTACTTCATCTGTTAATGTTGAAGCACCTACCCATACAGCAGAAGGTACAGTGGTATATGCATCGCTATAAAGCGATACAACATCCCATGCATTTCTTGCAGGAGGATTTGGAGCAGCAATGGCCAATGGCGGAGCTGAAACCACTAATGAAGCAGTTATTGAACCTGAATCAAAATCTCCATTTTGAGCTTGATTTGCAGTTATTGTACATGTACCAACACCAGTTACAGTAACCATATTTCCAGAAATTGTTGCAACTGAAGAATTACTACTTTGATACGTAAATGCACCAGCACTATTAGAAGTTGGAGCGGTTAAAGCAAATGGTGCATCACCAAAAACTTTAGCAGGAACTGTAAAATCAGTAATAATTGGATCTGTACCACCTGTATAAAAATAGATATTATCTAAATAAACTTGTCTTTGAGCTCCATTTTGTTCAAATTTTAAACCATAAATACTAGCTAAATTAGCACCAGGAAAATCAGATAAACTAATGTCTATTGAATTCCAACCTGCAACTAGATTAGGTATATCTCTTCTTTGATCTCCATTAGATAATAGCCAAAAAAACAAATTTGCTAATGGTGTATTTACATAAATATCAAGATGAAGTTTTGTCATTCCAGTTACACTAAAACGAACTGGCTCTTGATCAGTAACATATCCAAAAAAACCGAAATTATCTAATTTAATGCAAGTATTACTGCCATTTGGATAAGCTAAATCAGAAGTTATAAAACCTGCTGTCCAAGGTGCTCTAATCATATTATATCCAACAGGATTAGGATATCCAGATACAATTGGAGTACCTGTATATAACGAAATTGTTGTGCCTGGATCTCTTACTGGAGGCACTGGTGATGGTCCAGGTGCAGGATAACTTACGGTTAAAGTAGTTGTTGTACTTCCTGCTCCATAAGGAGTTGAAGCTGCTTGATTAGCAGTAATGGTTGTTGTACCACCACCATTAATTTGAATTTCATTACCATTAACAATTTGTGCAACACTATTATTGCTACTTGTATAAGAAAATGCACCAGCACTATTTGTTGATGGTGGAGTTATTATAACATTTGGCGCTCCAACTAATTGAGCAGGAACAGTAAATGTTCCTAAAGTTGGTGGTTGAGTAGTTGCAGGTCTATAAAAATAAACATTCGTAATAAAAAGTGTGGTGTTATTTGGATTAAATGTTACAGGAACTATCCATCTTAAATTAGCCAATGTTGTATTAACATATGTAGACAATGGAATATCGTAAGAATTCCAAGTACCTTGATTTTTTGCAAATGGCACTTCAATTTCATTATTACTTCCATTAGTACCTTCTAGTTTTACTTTGAAAGATACAAAATCTGGAGACCACACATCCATATGTAAATGGGTCATTCCAGAAACATTAAGATCACCAGCACCATTCACTTTGATACCAGAATAACTGTGAGCTAAATATTTCTTTACAACACTAGCATCACCTAATACAACATCTCCAACGATATTACTACCGCCAAAACTGTCAAAAATCACACCTGGTTGATTGGTGTATGCACTACCATATTGGGATAATACATCCCAAGAATTTCTAGCTGGCGGTGATGTAGGTCCAGCTGCTGGGGTTTGCGATTGTCCTATTGAAAAAGTCAATAAGAGAATTAATAATAATAGTTTTTTCATAATTAATAGAATTTGTTAATTCTCAAATTTAAGAATGAAGAGGATAACAAATAATATTTTCATATTGTATAAAAACTATACTATACCTATTTTTTTCAATTTACACTCTTCTAAGGTTAGTATAATATAGGATTATGGTAAAAATTTTATTTATAATGTCATAAATTATATTACTTAACTCAGCAAAATTGATGTAATGTTGTATTAATGTAAAGGTAAAAATAAGTTACGAAATCGTTATAATTAAGTAAAAAGCTACAATATGATAATTAAATAACTTAAATTTTCAGGAATACATAAAATATTAATAAGTAAAATATTGTATTAATAATTATATTTTCAGTAATAAAGAATTATAAAATTTATTTTTTTAATAAAATAATTTAAAAAAATAAAAAAAACCTCACCATTTCCGGGAGGTTTAAATTAATAATTTAAAAATATTATTATTTTATTTGTTGAACTTCAAAATAAGTCATAGAAGATGACGCATCAAGATCAACTCCTAATTGATTATTTTCAGCTTGTATTTCTATAGTTTCACCAGCATTTAAATGTACAATACAATTAATATTTCTATTAACTGGGCCAATACTAGAATGTGCAGATGAATTCTGTTGATATGGTGAAGCATTTTTGAAAACCGCAATAGAATATAATTGTGTATTTGCCTGGTCATTTGTTTGATAACCAGCATTTACTTGATAGTATCCTGTTTTTGTTGCTACAAATTTACTTGTGCCAGTATTGAATTCTGAGTTTTCATCAAAATCTACTGTATTAAAAGTAACTAATTGCCATCCAATAGCAAATAATGTTTGAGTAGTACTTAAGTTTGTTCTCATAACAGATAATGAGCTATTTGGAGTAACCCAGGCAGTTCCACCTGTACCATTTGATTGCAATACTTCACCATTATTTCCTTTTGAAGTTGGCAAAGCATAGCCAGTAGTTGCAGGATTACCTATTTGCAAAGTACCATTAGTTCTTAAAATATTGGTGTCAAATTCTCCATAAATAAGAGCGTTATTTGCATCAGCATTAGAATTTTCGATATATAATTTATTACTACCAGTTTCAAAATATCCAGCTAGATTACCAACAGCAACATTGTATGCTCCTGTAGCATTAGAATTTAAACTTTGAAAACCTATAGAAGTATTATAATTTCCAGTAGTATTTGTTAATGAAGATTGAACTCCAATTGCTGTATTTCCTTCTGCAGTTGAATTGTACAATGCATTTGCTCCTGTTGCAGTATTATAATATCCAGTACTATTTCTTAAAGCAGCAAAACCATTTGCAGTATTGAAAGAGCCAGAAATATTACTTGTTAATGCTTGCCTTCCGATAGCAGTATTTCTAAATCCATCTGCGTTTGAATAAAGTGAACCAGCACCTAAAGCAGTATTTTCATAGCCTGAAGTGTTCAAGGTCATAGAACTTTCTCCAACAGTAGTATTTAAATTTCCAGTCGTATTTATAGATAATGCAATATTTCCTATTGCAGTATTTCTATTTCCAGAAGTATTAAGAGGTAGTACATTTGTTCCTATTGCAGTATTTCTATTTCCGGTTCCAGCTGTATTTAAAGCATTTGCTCCAAATGAAGTATTTCTATTACCAGTTGTAATATCAGGATTACCAATAAAACCTGCTCTAATATTATTTCTTTTAAAAACTACATCTGTATTGTCTGTTGTTCCTATAAAATTTGTAGTAGCAACAGTGCCTGAATTTCCTAATGTACCCCAAGTTGAGTTGTTTAGATTTTGCCAAGTAGCATTTCCAGTAGCATCAGATTGCAAAACATAATTTGCAGCTGCTCCAGTTGTTATTTGAAGATTAGTAGTTTTTGTTTTGCCGTTTACTTCTAATTTATTTCCGGCAGAAGGAGCAATTCCAACACCAATATTTGTTCCGTCATCAGTAACAACACCATCAACAAGCGAAGTGCCATTCCATTTTGGAATTACATTTGAAGTTACTGAAGAAACTTGAGGATCTGTTTCTGTTATTGTTAATGAAGAAGGAGCAACCCAAGTTGCATTTCCAGTAGCGTCGGATTGTAAAACATAATTAGATGAAGCGCCAGTTGTTAATTGAAGATTAGTAGTTTTAGTTTTACCGTTTACTTCTAATTTATTTCCAGCAGAAGGAGTAATTCCAACACCTATATTTGTTCCATCATCAGTAATAACACCATCAACAAGTGAAGTACCATTCCATTTTGGAATTTTATTTGATGTAGCAGAAGAAATTTTCGGATCAGATTCTGAAATAGATAAAGAAGAAGGAGCAACCCAAGTTGCATTTCCTGAACCATCAGTTTGTATTATTTGTCCTGCCGTACCTCTTGAAGCAGGTAATAAATAATTGTTCGTAATTGTAGTTCCTATAGAAACTTTTCCTAAAAAATATCCAGCATAATTTGAACCAGATTTAAGAACTTCAGAATATATACCATAATGAGTTCCTCCAGCAAGTGGATCTATTAAATTGTAATTACTATATTTAATACCAGTTCCAGTTCCATTTAGCAATGTATAATTTCCATAATGAGTAGCGTTTCCTGAATTACTAATTGAAACATTATTGCCATATTGTTGACCTGTACCAGATCCATTTAAGGTAAGGAAACTTCCATAATGAGTACCAGTTCCAGTATTACTAATGTTATTATTTAATCCATATTGAGAACCATTTCCTGTTCCAGAAATATCTGTCTTATTACCATAATGAACACCATCTCCATTATTTGCAATTGCAACACTGCTACCGAATAGAGATCCAGAACCAGAACCAGTTAGGTCAACATAGCTTCCATATTGACTTGCAGTTCCTGTATTACTAATGCTATTATATGAACCATATCTTGATCCAGTTCCAGTTCCAGTTAAATTATTATAAATCCCGTAATGATTTGCGTTTCCACTATTACTAATATTGTTATAACTACCATATTGAACACCAGTACCAGCTCCAGTAAGACTATTAAAACTTCCGTAATGTAAACCAGCACCAGCACCACTTAGAACAATATTAGTTCCATAATGAGTATTATCTCCAGAATTAGATATTGTTGAATTAACACCATATTGAATACCTGTACCAGTTCCAGATAATACAGAGTTCATTCCGAAATGATTTCCAGAACCATTTCCACTTAAAGTATTATTGATTCCATAATGAAGTCCATTATTTGTATTTGTTATATTGTTCCAAACACCATATTGCTCTCCAGATCCTCCAAATCTTAATTCATTTACAGTTCCATAATGAACTCCTGTACCATTACCTTCAATAGTGTTGCTTGTACCGTAGTGAACACCATTAGCATTGTTATAAATAAAATTTCTTGTACCTACTTGTTGACCAGCACCAGAAGCGGAAATTTGATTGTAGGTTGCATAATGATTTCCAGAACCATTACTTGACATATAATTTGCTGTACCAAAATGTTGACCAGAACCACTTCCGCTCATACTATTATTTACTCCAAAAGAACTATCATTTGTTGTACCATTTACTATACTATTAAATGCATATTTACTAATACTATTTGTTGTATTATTTGTAAAGGTATTATTAATAGAAGTATCAAATGTTGAATTTGAAATATCAAGAGGAGATGAAGTTGTATTTTTGCCTATACCTAAATTACCAGTATGAAACATATCATCTGTAATAAGCATAGGAGCTGTTGAAGTACCAACTTTATACCAATCTGAATCGCCATTGATAGTAGAAGTAATTCCAACCCAAGAAGAAGTTCCATCCCAATAATAAAAACCAGGTAATTTACCACTTGAAGTTGTTGTTAAAAATACTAGCATCCCTTTTTGAGCAACTGTAGGATTTGTCAAAGGAAATGCATCAATTCTAGGAATTAAAATCCCATCATTATTTGCTGGAGTCAATCTATTGCTAGATTCAATATCTAAACTCGCTTTTGGTGTAGTGGTACCTATACCAACTTGCGCTTGAATTGTATTTATAGTAAAAACTATAAATAATAGTAGGTTAATTTTTAATTTCATAACAATGTGTTTATTAATTCATTTGGGGACTACAAAAATAAATCATATTTTAAGGAAGTCAATAAAATAACTAAAAAAATCGATAAGAATGTGAGAATTAACGATAAGAAGCACATTTTCTGTCTATGATTTTGTCGAATTGTCAAAAAAATGCTCAAATTTGTAAAAAATTTATCAAAACTTCTAAAATGTTAAATCTTCAAAAGGTTTCTTTTTCATATTCCTCACCATCAGTAATCAAGAATATCAGCTTATCAATTACTAAAGGAGAGAATATTGCTATAATTGGAGAAAGTGGTTGCGGAAAAAGCACATTACTCAAAATCATATATGGAATGTATGATTTAGATGAAGGACATATTGAATATTATGGTAAGCAAATTCTTGGTCCGAAATATAATTTAATTCCAGGCGAAGAAAATTTTAAATATCTAGCGCAAGATTTTGGTTTGATGCCATATATCACTGTTGAAGAAAATATTGGAAAGTTTCTTTCAAACACAAATACTACCAAAAAAGTTAATCGCATTTTTGAATTATTAGAAATGGTAGAAATGACACAATTTGCCAAAACAAAAGTTCAATTCTTAAGTGGTGGACAACAGCAAAGAGTTGCTATTGCAAGAGTTCTTGCTAGAGAACCAGAAGTATTATTACTCGATGAACCTTTTAGTCAAATTGATACTTTTAAGAAAAATAAATTGCGTAGAAATTTATTTCAATTTCTAAAACAAAAGCAAATTACTTGTTTGATTGCAACTCATGATGCAAATGATATTCTTGCTTTTACAGATAAAACAGTTGTTTTGCAAAATGGAGAATTGGTGGCATTTGAAGATACTATTCAATTATATGAATCAAATCAAAATTTTTATGTAGCTTCTTTATTTGATGATGTTAATGAAATTCCTAAATATCTTATTGATCCACTTGCTGATAAGTTTACCAAAATATTACTTTATCCACATCAATTAAAAATTACCCAAGATTCTAATTTTAAAGTAAAGATTCATAAAACTTTTTTTAAAGGAAATGGTTTTTTAATTGAAGCCTTTTTTAAAAATCAAATAATATATTTCGAAAATTCTGAAGATTTAATAATTGGAAGTCAAGTTTTTTTAGAATTAAACAAAAAGAATTTCTAAGAATCAATTTTTTATACAATTGAATGTATAAATTTGTTTTCCAATTTTAATATCAAATATATAAATATGTTTCATTCAAAAATAGTGGGACTTGGTTATTTTGTTCCAGAAAATGTAGTTACAAACGACGATTTGTCGAAAATTATGGATACAAATGATGAATGGATTCAAGAAAGAACCGGAATTCAAGAACGTAGACATATAATAAAAGGTAGTGGAGAAACTACCACAACTATGGCAATAAAAGCCTCTAAAATTGCAATAGAAAGATCAGGAATTGCTTATGATGATATCGATTTTATAGTTTTTGCAACAATCTCTCCAGATTATTATTTTCCTGGTCCAGGAGTTGAATTGCAAAAAGCATTAGGATTAAAAACAATAGGTGCTCTAGATATTAGAAATCAATGTTCTGGTTTTATTTATGCGTTATCAATTGCAGACCAATATATCAAAACAGGAATGTATAATAATATTCTTGTAGTTGGTTCTGAACTACAATCGATAGGATTGGATATGACAACTCGAGGGAGAAATGTTTCTGTTATATTTGGTGATGGTGCTGGAGCTGCAGTTTTGAGTAGGGAAGAAGATGTTACCAAAGGAATTCTTTCAACACATTTGCATTCAGAAGGTGAACATGCCAAAGAATTAGCGGTGCTTTCACCAGGAATGGGAGGAAGATGGGTTACCGATATTATACAAGATAATGACCCAAATGATGAGAGTTATTTTCCGCATATGAACGGACAATTCGTGTTTAAAAATGCAGTGGTTCGTTTTAGCGAAGTGATAAACGAAGGTTTACAAGCCAATAATTTACAAGTTTCTGACATTGATATGCTAATTCCACATCAAGCAAATTTGAGGATTTCTCAATTTATACAAAAGAAATTTGGATTGAGTGATGACCAAGTATTCAATAATATACAAAAATACGGAAATACAACTGCAGCATCAATACCAATAGCCTTAACTGAAGCTTGGGAATTAGGAAAAATAAAATCTGGAGACACAGTAGTTCTTGCAGCTTTTGGTAGTGGATTTACTTGGGCAAGTGCAATTATTAAATGGTAATAAAATACTTTCGTAAATTAATAAAATCAAAAAAACCGAAGTGCACACTTCGGTTTTTTCTCTAACTAAAACTAAATTTATATAAAACCCAATTATTTAAATTTCTGATTAATATTTTTACTATTTCGATTTGATAATTGTTTACTATACTAGACTCAAAAGCTATGTAAATGTTACATCAATTCAATATAAAATTTATCTCTTCATAGCAAAATGCGATTTGAATTCTTTTTTATTACCAACTTCATCTTCATATGAAACTGTAAACCAATAATCTGATGAAGGCATATCTTGACCTGCAAATCTTCCGTCCCAACCTTGATTAGTTGGAGTTACTTGACTCATAAGTTTACCATATCTGTCATAAATATAGATAATTGTATTACTTTTTGTTTTTAAGTCTACAATATTCCAAGAATCATTATATCCATCATTATTAGGAGTAAAGAATTTCGGATAATTTATTATTAAGGCCTCAGAAACTGAATTTCCACAACCATTTTTATCTCTTACAGTTATTGTATGATTTCCAGAAGAAACATTTTCAAAAGTTGGACTATCTTGGAATGGACCAAAATCTAATTGATATTCATAATCTCCACCAACTCCAACAGCTTCTACAATAATAATTTGATTATCTGCAAAATCATTTGTCAAAGTATAAGTTACAATTGCTGGTTCAGATGATAATACTTCAACAGCTTTAGGAGCAGAACTACATCCTGTTGTACTATTTGTTGCAATTACTGTATAAACACCTGGAACTACAACTTGGTAAGAACTATTAGATCCAACTATTGTTCCTGCTTCATTATACCATTGAAAAGTATGATTAGATGAGCTTAGACCACTTGAGATAGTATATGGATTTAATAAAATATTATTTTTAGTATCATAACACATTATACCTCCAACTGGGTTTGGTTCTGGTAATTTATTTACTTTTAATGTAAAACTTTTAATATCATAGCAACTTACTGTAAGTGTATTCATAACTTTTGCATAAAATGTTTGTGCAGTAGTTGCTAATATAGCATTTGTACCTGCAACAGCTTCAGCTTGAGTTAAATAATAGGTAACTACAAATTCAGATGAAGTTTGATTTCCTAAAATAGTTGAATTCAATGTTGATAAATCAAAATCAGTTACTCCATCATTAGTACCATCATTATCACAAGTTGTTCGTTGATTTATACCTACAGGATAAACAATTGGTGTATCTACAATAGTAATTACAAAAGAACTTTCATCATAACAAACAGGGCTAAAAGGAGATGCTTTATAGATATATAATGTTTGTGATGTATTGATAACTTGCCCTGCATTTAACTGTGTTCCTGTTCCGTTTGGTCCAGTATAATATTTACCAACTGTTAATACTGGCAAAGTATAATTTTCACAAATTGAAACATCTGCCAATTCATCTACATTAAATAATGTAACTGTAAAACTTTTTTCGTCAAAGCAATTTGGTACAGTTCCAGTTTGAGCATATACATAAATGGTTTGGTTTGTAGTCATTACATCATTTTCGTGTAAAAGTGTACCTGAACCATTTGGACCTGTATAATAATTCCCTACAGTTAATTGAGGTAAAACATAAGAATTACAAGCATTAACATTAGCAATAGATGTAATAACAGGAGTTTGATTTATAGTTATTGTAAAACTATTTTCATCAGTACAATTAATTCTTTCTCCTGATTCTTTGTAAACATAAATTGTTTTTGAACTAGAAATAACATCTCCTACGTGCAATAATGATCCTTCGCCACCATTTGGTCCACCTGGATTTAAATAGTAATTTCCGTTTACCAATGCTGGTAATGTATAATTATCACAAGCAACAACATTTGCTGGTGCATCTGCTTGAACAGAATATACTGTTATATTAAAGCTGTTTTCTGCAAAACAATCTGGAAATTGTGAAGAGACAGCATAAATATATATTAACTGAGATGTAATGATAATTGTTCCAGCTGGAAGCATTGTGCCTGTACCACTTGGTCCAGTAAAATAATTCCCATTAGTTAAAGTTGTTAATTCGTATGAATTACAAACATCAATATCAGCTCTTGAATCAATATAAGGTTTAGTATTTACTGTAACCTGAAAACTAGATTGATTACTACAATTTGCAGTAGATGATAATTTATAAATATAGATTAATTGACTTGTTATTATAACGTCTCCAGCGTGAAGCATTGTGCCAGTTCCGTTTACTCCTGTATAATATTCTCCACTTGTTAATGTAGGAAGTGTATATGAACCACAAGCAGTTACATCGCTTAATGTGTCTATAATTGGTTGAGAAACTACAATGTTAAAATGAAGATTATCCGTACAATTTGAACTTCCAGAAGTTGCAACATATAAATAAACTGTTTGAGTTAAATTCAAAGAAGTCCCTGCTGCAATTTGTTGACCAGAACCTTGAGGACCTGTATAATAATTTCCAACAACTAATTCAGGAAGAGTATAAGGCTGACACTGAGAAACATCTGCTGGTACAGTTAATCCAATGACTACTTCAAATGAATCTTGAGATTCACAACCATCTGTTGATTGTGCATAAACAAAGACTGTTTGAGATGTTGTTATTATAGTTCCGGCTAATATTTCTGTACCTCCACCATTTGTTTCAGTAAAATATTTTCCGTTTGGCAATGTTGGAAGTGTATAGGAAGAACAATCAAATACATTTTCATGTGCACCAACATCAACTGTGTTGAGAATGGTTAAATTAAATCCAGCATTTATAATACAAAATGGTGTAACTAAAGATTCAAAATAAACATATACTCTTTGAGAAGTAATAATTACAGTACCTGCTTGAAGTTCTGTACCTGTTGCATTATCACCTGTATAATATTTTCCATATAGTAAAGGAGGTAAAGTAAAACTTCCGCAAAAACTTCCGCCAATAGGAGCAATTGTATCTGGATCTAAAATTGTAACTTGAAAATTACTACTTGCAGAACATCCATTTGGACCATTTGGCTGACTAAAAATGTAAATTGTTTTGGTTTCATCAATAATATCTCCCGCAAATAAAGCAGTTCCTGTACCATTTGGTCCAGTAAAGTAATTTCCATTAACTAGTGTTGGTAATGTATAATTTTCGCATTGAACAACACTTTCCATTGTATCAACTATTGGTAAAGTAGTTACGTATAAAACAAAATTTGTAATACTATAACAAGAACTATCAAAAATATTTTCTAAGCGTGCAAAAATAGTTGTATTATTATTTGCATATATAGTAGTTATAGGATTAGTTCTACTATTAGCGTTTGCCAAGGAGTTGTAATATAGTACTTTATATATTGAAGATGATTGTCCATTTAAAATAGTATTGGTTTGAACTGATAAATCAAAAAATGAATTATTAAATGTTGATGCAGAACATTTTGTTATATTTCCTGGTTGATTTGCTACTGGAGCAGGAGTTGTCAATAAATCAAAAGATTTTACAGTGTAACAATTATTGTTATAATTTTTTATTCTAACAAAAACTGTAGTTCCTGGTGCAGCTGTGTAATTATTTGGTAAAGTATTTATTCCAGCATTAGCATTAGGTAATGAATTATGATAAGTAACTACAGTTCCAGGATTTAATCCAGATTTTACTATTGGAGTGTTATAAGATAAATCAAAAGAATAAGTACTACTACCTGTAGCACATTTAAATAGATTTACTGGATTTTGAGTAATTACTTCCGGTAAATATTCTACTGTAACATAATCAGTCACAGGTACACAACCATTTATTGTTTTTTGATAGGTTAAGCCATAAACACCAGAACCATTAATAGATAGATCTGGTCCATTTTCTCCAGCTATTGTATTTCCATCTTTGGTCCAACTAAATGTATAATTTGCTGGATTTAATCCAGAAGTTAAAACATGTGTATCTCCAAAACAGAGTGAACTATTGTTATTGGTGTTTATATCTTGTCCTAAAACATCTTGACCAATATTAAAAGTATCTGATGAGATAAAGATTGAGGAATCTGAATTTGAATCTGTTCTATCTGCAATAACCAATTTGATATGATATGGTACATTAGGAACCAATGTAGCAGCTGCATTCATCATTTTGGTTTGACCATTAAAATTGATGGCTACAGAACTAGCTGCAGAACCACCATTATAACTACCAAAATATTGTGAATTTGCAGATGGACACGATGAGTTATATAAGAAATCTCTAATAGTTACAACTGATATAGGTGTAGTAGTATTTGGCACAACAGCTAAGTTTGTTGTTTGACCTGAAATAGTATTGGTCAATAAAAAGGCAAAAGCATCAGAAAACTGACATTGAAAATTACCATATTCTTCAGAGGCAAATAGAAAATCAAAACTAAAAGCAGAAGATATTGGTGTAAAATCAAATTCAAGAATTGTTGCATTTACCGAATTCATAGAAATTCCTGATTGCAACAAAGTACTTTCTAAACTTGTATCACCTGGCCAGTTTGCAGCACCATCATTTAATAACGAAGTATTTGGACCGGAAGCATTACTCACATTTCCTGTACTCAAGATTACTCCAGATTGCATTGGGAAGTTTGGGTTGGTGTTTTGGAAAAATCCAATTCCGTTTGATGAACTATAATTAGTTCCTGTTTTCCAAGTAATATTGGTTGCAGAAACACAAGGTGAGTTAATCAACACAGTGTTTACTAATTGAGGTACAGAATACGTGTTTGTATTAACTGTAATTGCTTGTGAAAAACAATCGACCGTTACTAAGACGATCAGCATAAGTAGTAATTTTTTCATAGTAAATTTGGGATTAACTATTGTTATTATATTTTGACGTAGCAAATATGAAAATAAAAACCGTTTAAGAGCAAATAAAATCGACAAAATACATATTTTAGCATTTTATAAAAATAAAAATCTTACAAAATATGTTATAAATTTTATTTTTTATTTTAATTTATTACTTTTTAATATGTTCAATATCACAAAATCACATTCAAACATTACATATTGTATTTTATTTTTGAATGTGTAATAGCTATCTTTACACACTTAAAAGCAATAACATGTCACTTTCAAATATATTATTACCTCAAATTCAGCAAGCCATACAAACATTATACAATGTTGCAGTTGATAAAATAGAATTTCAATCTACACGCAAAGAATTTGAAGGAGATATTACAATGGTTATTTTTCCTTTATTAAAAGTGATAAAAGGAAATCCACTCGAAATAGGAAAGAATATAGGAGATTATTTGGTTAAAAATGTTTCAGAAGTAGAACGCTTTAATGTTGTTTCTGGATTTTTGAATATTGTGATATCAGATTCCTTTTATTTGAATTTCTTTAATGAAATAAAAGAAAAAGAACTATATGGTTTTGTAATTCCAACTCCTAATGCAAAAGCAGTTATGGTTGAATATTCATCACCAAACACCAATAAACCATTGCATTTAGGGCACGTACGTAACAATCTTTTGGGTTATTCTGTTGCCGAAATCATAAAAGCTTCAGGGAAAAAAGTTTATAAAACTCAAATCATCAACGATAGAGGTATTCATATATGCAAATCGATGTTGGCTTGGCAAAAATTTGGAAATGGAGAAACTCCAGATTCTTCTCATATAAAAGGAGATAAATTAGTTGGGAAATACTATGTCATTTTTGATAAAGTCTATAAAGAACAAATTAGTCAATTAATAGCTACTGGAAAAACTGAGGATGAAGCCAAAAAACAAGCTCCAATTATACTAGAAGCACAACAAATGCTTTTAGATTGGGAAGCTGGAAATCCAGAAGTAATTGCACTTTGGAAAAAAATGAATCAATGGGTTTATGACGGTTTCGAAATTACTTATAAAAATCTTGGTGTAAATTTTGATTTTTATTATTTTGAAAGTAATACCTATTTATTAGGAAAAGAAGTTGTTCAACTAGGTTTAGAAAAAGGAATATTTGAGAAAGATCCCGATGGTTCAGTTTGGATAGATTTAACAAACGAAGGTCTTGATCGTAAAATTGTACTTCGTTCTGACGGAACTGCTGTGTATATGACACAAGATATTGGTACTGCAATTCAACGTATAAAAGATCATCCAGATGTTGGCGGAATGGTATATACAGTAGGTAATGAGCAAGATTACCATTTTAAAGTTTTGTTTTTAATCATTAAGAAATTGGGGTTTGATTGGTCTCAAAATCTCTATCATTTATCCTATGGTATGGTTGAATTGCCTTCTGGCAAAATGAAATCCCGAGAAGGGACAGTAGTTGATGCTGATGATTTGATGGAAGAAATGACCGATACAGCTCAAAAAATTTCGGAAGATTTAGGAAAATTAGAAGGATATTCTGCCATTGAAAAAGCCGAATTGTTCAAGATGATAGGACAAGGTGCTTTAAAATATTATATTTTAAAAGTAGATCCCAAAAAACAAATGATGTTTAATCCTGAAGAATCAGTAGATTTTGCAGGAAACACAGGACCTTTTATTCAATATACCTATGCTAGAATTCAATCTATACTTCGTAAAGCAGATTTTGATATTCATGCTGATGCAAAAATAAAAGAACTTCACATTAAAGAAAAAGAACTCATTAAACAAATCGAACTTTACCCGGAAGTAATTCAGAATGCTGCTCACAATCATAGTCCAGCATTGGTTGCCAATTATACCTATGATTTAGTAAAAGAATATAATTCTTTCTATCAAACAGTTTCTATTTTGGGTGAAGAAAATCTCAATAAAAAAGTTTTTAGAGTACAATTATCAAAAAAAGTGGGAGATACTATAAAGTCAGCATTTAGTTTATTAGGAATTGCTGTACCTATTCGAATGTAAAATTCAATAGTAATATTTTTTTTGTAATTTTGTTCACGATTCTAATATCAATATAATGAAAAAATTATTTATTATTTCGCTTTTATTCAGTATTTTATTTTTGAATGTGGCCGGAATGTGTAGTGATGAAAACGAAAGACCATCAACAGTAAGAGTCAATAATTTGATTGCTTTGGCTTCGCAAGGAACTTGGCGCATCACTAGTTTTATCAATAACGAAACCAATAAAACGAGTAATTTTACAGGATATAATTTTACTTTTGGAGCTAATAATCTAGTAACAGCAGTAAATAATGGTAGTACTGTTAATGGTTATTGGTTGGTTTTTAATTCTAATAATAATGTATTAACATTCACAACAACTTTTGATTCGCCTGTAAATTTTGCAGATCTTAATTATGATTGGGAAGTTGCTAGTTCAACAGCTACAACAATTAAACTTCAAAATATTAGTTCAACAGCAGGAAGAAGTGATTTTCTAACTTTAGAAAAAAATCAATAATAAGTTTTCAAATAAATATAAAAAAACCAGTCTAATTTTAGGCTGTTTTTTTAGAAACTAATTTTCATATTTATATTTGGAGTCCTTTTTAAAGAATAAATGTTTACACTTTCTATTCTATTTTCGTTTGCGTTTATGCGATAGAATTGATTGATAATATTGTTTTTATTCAAAATATTAAGGATAGAAAATCCAGTTTGCATGATGGTTTTCTTACCTATATTCCATTCTTTAGATGCAGAAAAATTTACTTGAAAATAATCGATAAGATTAGTAGCATTTGGTTTGTCAAAATTAATGTATGGATTAGAATCATTCAGATTTGTATTCAAAAGTGTAGTAGAAGGTTTTCCAGAATGCCATTTTCCCCCCAATGCTATTTTTAATTTTTTCCATTCATAAATTCCAGCCCAATTTAGTGTATGAATCAATTCAAAATTATTTGGAAAATTTGTATTATAAAGCGAACTGAAATCATAATTATTTTTATTTAAACTATAACTAAACCAAGTATAAAAATGATTAAACTTCTTTTGAACCAAAACTTCTGAGCCTATTACTTCATAACTTCCATTTGCTTTACTAAATTCAAATTGATTCTGAAAACCTTGGCTACTACTAGTAATTGCTGAAATTCTTTTATAGAAATTATCTAATGTAAACAACCAGTTTTTGTTTTTATAACTAAACCCAACTGACAATTGATTGCTTTTTTGAATTGGTATAATAGAATCATTTGCCAATGTCCAACGTCTTTTTTCAATACCTAAAAAATCTTGTTGCAAATCGATAATTTGAGAAAGTGTTTGGCTTTTTTGTTCTCCTAAAATTTCAAGATTTAAATTTTTTGTAACTTTTTGATTGAATTGAAATCTAGGTTCAATAAGTGTTTTATTAAATTTTTGAAAATAATTTCCTCTAATGCCAGTTTTCAAAAAAGTTTTCTTGTTTTTAGATTCAAAAACACTTTCTATAATTCCGATATGGCTTATTAGTACAGATTTTATATTTCGTTTAAAGGCAGGACTATTTATTTCATCATAATTAGCAACTCCAATTTCATCTAATTGATAACCAGAGTTAAGAGTAAAATTTTCTGATAGTATATTACTGTTTTTTAACTGAATATTAAAGTCAAGAACGGTATTGTTTTGATTCAAATTTTGGTTGCTTTCAATGCTTTCATTTGTAGCTTTTAGCTTGTAATAAGAATTTGAAACTAGTATTTCAGTTGTGTTTTTATCGTTCCAATTGGTTTTCCAAGAAATAGAACCTCCAAAATCTTCTTGTCCAAGGTTATCATTTTTAGTTTTTGTATTGGTTGACTGATTGATTTTTAAATTGTTTTTTATGCCAATTCCATCAACAGTTAATTCGTGTTTTTTACCAATTTTTTGCTGATATTGAAGACTAAAATCGTAGAAATAAAAATCTTCATTATTTTTAAAAACAATAACTTGGCTATTATTTATATTGGTTACGATTGTGTTTTGAAATATTCTATCTCTATAATTTTTGTAAGTAGGTGATTTAAAAAAATCAGTTAATGAACGTCTTGCCGAAATTTCAATACTTGCATTTTTTGAAATTTTTAATTTAGAATATAGCTCAGCACTAATTAAATTGGCACTAAAACTATTTTTAGTTTCTTCAATATTTTTTGAATGTGAAGAAATAGCGACCAAACTAGAAACACTTTCACCATAAAAAGCAGAAGTTCCGTTTTTGGTAATAGAAATTGTTTGAGCTAATGAAGGATTGAAAACAGAAATTAATCCGAAGAAATGACCTGTTTGAAACATTCTAATTCCGTTCCATAAAAACAAATTTTGATCGTGAGTTCCACCACGAACATTAATGTTTGAAACGGTTTCATCTAGACTATATACTCCGGGAATTTGTTGCATTGTTTGCAATACATCAGGCTCTATTAATCCAGCAAGAATTCCAAATTTTTTAGGTTTTATTTGAATAGTACCATCTGATTTTTTTGATATTCCTGAGGTAAGATAACTTTCAGTTGCCACTTCTTGGAGTTCAAGTGTAACTGGATTAAGTTTTATTTTAGGACAATTTGAGACATACAAATCTGTTGGATTTACTTCTATAGTTTCATAACTCATATGTTTTATCAAAATTGCATTTGATGAAATTAAAGGAAGCTCAAAATAGCCATCAATATTAGAAAAGGAAACAGCATTGGTTTTTTTTATGATGATGCTACAATTCTCAATAGGTAAATTTGTTTGAGAATCTATTATAAAACCGCAAAGTGGTTTATCTAATTTTTCATCATTGTAAATAGTATAATATTTATTTGAAACAACTTTTATTTGTAGGTTTGTTTCTTTTTTTATGTAGTTTAATTTAGCTTCAAAAGTCCAATTTTGTTGAGGTGGAATAAGTTTAAAAAGTACTATTTCATCTTCTATATAATTAAATTTTACTTGATGTTGCCTACTAATTTCTTCTAAAATTTGTTTCAAAGAGATAGCAGTCCTTTCATCTTGTGCAATTGCATTGAAGAAAAAAAGTACCGAAAAAAAAGTTAAAAAAAGCAGTTTATTTCGAGACATTAACAGCTTCTAAAATAATTGAGTTTGAATTAATTTTTTTAGTTTGTAAATGATAACTCGAGGCAAGAATTTCTATTGCTTCATCTAAATTTTCAGAAGGAATACTACCAGTAAACAATTGATTTGAGGAGATGTTTTTTAATTCAATAGTAGTATTATAATGTCTGTTTAATTCATCAACAATAGCATAAATTTTTTCATTGTTAAAAACTAAATCTCCATTAACCCATTCTGGTTTTGAAGAATTTACTTTGCCATCAAGTTGCATTTCATTCTCAAAGGTAACACTTTCTCTGTGAGTAATAACTATAGATTGGTCTTTAAAATTAACTTTTACACGACCTTCATAGCAAGTTACATCAAAACGATTGTTTCTAGCTTTAACATTAAAGTGGGTTCCTAAAACAGTTACAACACCTAAATTGGTATGCACTTCAAATTTTTTTCCTTTAGCAACTTCAAAATAAGCTTCTCCAGTAAGATTTAATTTTCGATGGGTATTCCAACTCCATTTGCTGTATTCTATTTCAGAACCAGAATTCAAAACTACTTCGGAATTGTCAGGCAATTGAAAAATGGTTTTCTCTCCATTTGATGCCATTTCAGAAGTTGTTGAAAAAGTTAAGTAACTATAGCCAATTCCTATAAATAAAAGCAACGAAGCTGCTATCTTAAAAATCCAACTTTGATTGAGTTGAATAACTTTTTTTGTTTTCTTTTCAGAAGTAACTACTTTTTGATACATTTTATCTTGATCAAATGTAGGTGTATGAAGTTGGCTAGAATAGTCAGCTATTCTAGTATATGTTAGATATTCGGGAGAATTCTGAAATGCTTTAAGTTCGGCATCATTCATTTCTCCTGCCAACCATTTTGCTAATTCGTAATTGTCTTCCATTGTATTCATTTTGTTACTAAACAGTTATAAAATAATTTACCCTACTTTATTTGCTCTATTTCTTTTCGTAGGTAGAGCAATGCTCCGTGAATTCTTTTCTCAACTGCTTTGACACTTATCTCTAATATTTCGGCAATTTCGGCATATTTTTTTCCTTCTATTCGATGCATTAAAAAAGCAATTCTTTGCGATTCAGTAAGATTTGCTATGGCTTTTTCTAGTTTGTCTTTAAATTGTTCTTCTTCTAATAAAAATTCAGGACTAAGATTTGTTTTATCAGTATTGACATTATTTTTGGCATAATTCAAAACAATTTTTTGATGCGCAATTTGATTTAATGACGCATTATTGGCAACAGTATATAAAAAAGATTTGGCTTTTTCTGGAGGCACATCGGCACAGTTTTCCCATAGCTTTATAAAAGCATCCTGCGTCATATCATTGGCACGTTCTTCGTTTCCAAATTTGAAATACAAATAATTGCGAATTGATTTTACATTTGATTTAAAAATATTCGAATAAATACTTTCGTCACAAACGCCATTTGTTTTTGTTTTGTTCATTATGGGGTTTCAAATTCTTCTGTGAAATTAAAAAAAAATAGTTTTAGTTAGGGTTTTTTTAAAGAAATTTGTTATATTAGTATTAAAGCAATTTTTAATTATGAACAAATTACTATTTATATTATTATCGTTGTTGAGTTTAGTTTTGTTTTCTTGTCAAAATGAGGAGCAAACGATTACACAAAATACCAAAGAAAGTATCACAAAATCTTCTTCTTTGGCAACTTTAATTACAAGGGTGACACAATATCCTACTGAATTAGATAATTGTCTTGATAATACTAGTTGCATAAGTATTCAATTACCGGTTTCTATTTATTTAAACTCACAATCATTAGTAATTAATTCAAAAACAGATTATATTACAGTAGAAAATATTAAAAACGCCTATAATACAGATAATGATATTGTCTATTTTACATTTCCGATAACAATTGTCTATAAAAATTTTAAACAAAAAATAGTATACAGTCAAACAGAGTTAGAAAGTAGTATTACAAGTTGCATAATTGGTGAACAATTTCCAGAAATAGAATGTATAGATTTTAATTATCCAATTGCATTAAATTCATACAATAGTGATACTCAAATATCAAATACTATCAGTATTACAAATGACTCGCAATTGTATAATTTTATAGATTCATTAAAGGAAAATACAATAAATTCATTCGTTTATCCATTTTCATTAACCAATGCTACTGGTCAAAATATTGTTGTAAATAACAATAGTGATTTGAAAATAGCTATAGAAAATTCCATTGGAACTTGTGATGATGTTATTATTGGTCCTGGAAATGAACTTTCGGATATTATTATAAATGGTTCTTGGTTTGTTTCATACTTTCTAGATGAGTCAGTAGATCAAACAGCATATTATAATGGATATAATTTTAGTTTTAATGCCAATGGTACAGTAATCGCAACAAAAAACGCTGCATCAATAAATGGTACTTGGAGTATTATAACTGATGATAATGTGAAAAAACTAATAATGAATTTTGATGGCGAGGTATTAAAAGAACTTGAAGACGATTGGAAAGTTCTCGAATTTAATACTTTAAAAATACGCTTAGAGCACATAAGTGGAGGTGATGGCGATGTACATTATCTCAACTTTTCTAAAAATTAATTTTCTAAAAATTAATTCAAATCAATTGTATTTTATAAAATTAAAACTCCAAAAATTACTTGGAATGACGTTCTATATACTAATTATTTTTTAAAACTTTAATCTTGATATTATGAAAAAACTAAAATTAATTCCAGTCTTAGCATTAGTATTTATGCTAAATGTAGCTTCAATGTGTAGCAATGATGATAATTCAAATTCATCTACACCAACACCAATAAACAATATTGTAACAAGTGGTGCTTGGCGTGTAACGCTTTATAACGAAAACGGTTCAAATCAAACTAGTGATTTTACAGGTTATAATTTTACTATGAACGCCAACGGAGCTTTGACTGCTGTAAAAGATAGTACTACAAAAACTGGGTCTTGGTCTACATTTATAGATAGTGGTGCTACAAAATTTGCAATTGTTTTTCCTGACAATGACGGACCATTTGAGTCAATCACTGATGATTGGTTGGTTTTGACATCTACATCCTCTAAAATTGAATTAAAACACGTTAGTGGTGGTGATGGAAGTATTGATTTACTTACATTTGAGAAAAACTAATTTCACTTTATATTAAACAAAAAAGCCAGTTCATTTGAACTGGCTTTTTTGTTTAAATACTATTAATTCATTTACTTTAATAAAGCATTTAGAACTGTTATTAAATAAAACTAAAATAAAAATATACCTTATGAAAATTAAATAAAATGATTGCTTAAAAAGGAATATTAAATAAGATTATTAAATTTTGTATATATAAATGGTTAATAATAAAGAACTTATTAAGACTATATTTTTTATTATAGAAATGAAATAATTCAGAAAGAGTATAAGTATTTTTCAATCAATATATATCAAAAAAAAAACCACCTTAAAATAATTTAAGGCAGTCTTCTAACAACAAAACAAACAATTCTTATTTCCCTTCTAGCACAAAATTGACACCGATTTTGATATTCTCAGCAAATTTTTCTTTTACTAGACTTGGAATTTCTATATTATAATCTTTAGCTTTTACAGAAAAAGAACTTACTGCAGTTACTTTTCCAGCGTTTTTTGCTAAAGAGATTTTAGTTTTTACTTTTTTGGTTACACCGTGTATGGTCAAATCACCTTCTAAATCATATACGGTTTTGGTTGCAGTCAATTTCGATGCATCGTAACCTGTAATTTTTCCTTTGAAAGTTGATTTAGGAAATTTTGAAGACTCCATATAGTTTTCATTAAAATGCTCTTCCATCAAAGGCGATTTGAATTTAAATGATTTTACTAAGGTAAGAGCAACAAAATCACCAGTAGCTTCATCAAGGATACAAGATGCAGTTCCGTTGGTAGCAGCAATTTCTACTAATTCTGGCATAGAAGCATCAAATTTTATTTCGCCTTCACGAGTCATCATTTTTTGCGAAAACATAGCATCACCAATCAAAAGAGACACTACAACAATTATTATTTCTTTCATATTAATTTTTTTATTTTTTCATTTTTTTTATTGTGCATAACCTTGATCAACCCAAAGTTGAATCATATTTAGAGTTGCTTGTGGCATTTTTCCACTTGTAGGCATAATCTCACCACAATTATCTGTCCCATTTATTCTACATAAAACCGTGCCATTTTCTATTGCATCTTTAACTTCTTGATAAGTTTCAAGATTTGGATCTTGACTTCCATTTGAATGACAACCTGCACATTTGGCACTAATTACAGGTTCAATATTGGCAGAATATGTTGGATTTGTTACTACTGCACTAATTTCTTGAGTAGTATTTGAATCGCAAGAAACATAAATTGAGGTACTAATTAGTACAATCAAAAAAACGGTTAATTTTTTCATATTTATTTATTTAAAAAACTCTATACATATTAAATCCAAAATAAATTCCTCCACCATTTTTATCACTAATAGTATTAGAATAAACGGTAACATCATTCATTGGTTGACTATTAGAGAATACCAATTGAAAAACGTGGCCACCAGTTTCAATGTCTAAACCAATTGATGCAGGATTTTGATAGAAAGAATCAATTTCGTCAGGCAAATTTAAACGTGCAGCATATTCTAAATTCAAACTCAAACGTTTTGATAATTTTATTCTTCCTCCACCACCAAGAAGAAATAAGTTTTCTTGGTCTAAGATACCATCATATAGATTTTTGTGAACATATATTGGAGCCAATTCAAAAGAGATTGATTCGCTAAATTTTCTAGAAACAATTAATTGTGTACTATAAGCCAATCTGTTATTAAATTTTAAACCAGGAGTTGCTTCATCTTTTTTGAGTTCGCTATTAATGTCAACCGTGTTATAGCCAACTATTGTAACAGGAAAACCATCCGTTTCTTGGTTGGCCAATTTATATTTTAAGCCAAGTTCATACAATTTATCGTGCGTATGTCTAGATGCTCCAATAGACAACCAATTGGTTACTCCATAAATCCCTCCAATTTTTGTAAGTGCATTATCAAGACCAAAAAAATTGTTAATACCATTATTCAAATCTCCAAATCGGTGCGAAATAAGAACATAAAATTCTCCTTTTACAGGTAGTTTTGTCGATTGCATATTACAAACCTGTAAAGCTTTGAAAGCTGCAGTTTCAACTTCTTTTTTACTCGATTTTACGGTATCTAATTGATTTAATAAGTCATCTTGTGCAGAGGCAAAGCTCATTACAAAAAAAACAAATACAATAGATAAAAGGCTTCTAATTTTCATTTAATTGATTTTTTTAATTTACAAAACATTGGTCTAGTTTAATTTCTCCCATAAGGTCATCATAACCTACAACTCTACCTTTTAGAGTAACAGCTTGATTTTTCTTAAGAGAGGCAATAGGACTTTTTAAAGAACAGATAATTGTATTGTCTATAATTACTTGATTCGGATTGCTGTCAGTAATAATACCAGAAACAGCAACTGCTTTTTCTAGATATTTTTTGTTAGAAACTTCTGCATTAGTACTGAATTCATCCATAATTTTCTTTGATGAAACACTATAATCAGCTTTCTCACTAGATAAATCTCTTGCACCACCATGCATCACATAATTAAAAACTCCATATCCTATTAAACCTAAGATAAGTGATGAAATTAGAATTACTTTTAGCTTTTTCATTTGTTAAATTTATTGTGTTACTCAATAATTACTTTCTTCACAACTTGATCAGTGTCATTAGAAATTTCCATAAAATAAATTCCTTTAGACAATTCTGAGATATCAATAGTATTATTAAAATTTGAATCTGTTGCAATTTCTTTCAATAATTTGGCATTGGTATCAAAAACTCTAATTTTATTGATAGTAGTCAAATTGTTTTTTGAGATAGAAAATACACCATTTGATGGGTTAGGGAAAACCGATATTTTGTCTAAAGTTGTAAAATCTTCTGTACCAAGCACTGTTGAAAAGGTTAAAGATTTACTACCAAAAGTTGAATGTTCACTTGTTACTGTTGTTGATGGTCCAACTGCCCATACTATACTCATAGAGTTTATAGTGTATACAAAGGCATAATCTTTTGCATCGCCAGTATTTAATGGTCTATTAATTACTAATGTTCTTGTTGTTCCTGCTACAGTATTGCTAACTAATGTTAAATTATTAGTTGGGTCAGTAGTCGGTGCAACGTGTCCAGAAGTAGTAAAGTATTGGTCTAATAATGAAGTACCATAGGTAATTACATCTTTATTTACAGACATTGATGTTGTGCCAAGTCCAATAGACAACCATTTGTTTGATGGTCCAGTCAAAGTAATAGTAGCTAACGAATTTCCTTGATTCATGTTAATTTTCACAGTCATTGCTCCAATTGTGGTTACAGCAGTTTCTTTTTGTTGTGCAAAAGATACGTTTATCATTGCAAACATTACTAATAGTAGGTAAGAATTTTTCATTTTTTTTATTTATTAAAGGTTTATTATTTTTTTATTATTTATCCAAAAGAATTATTAATTCGGTATTTTTATTAAAATTCGCAAAATCTAAAGCAGTTTTTCCGTCACTGTCTTTCAATTTTTTATCAGCACCAGCATCTATTAATAATTTTGCAATTTCATTCTTATTAAAAAAGGAGGCGTAAATTAAAGCTGTTTTACCATAGGTATCTCCTTGATTTAAATCTGCTTTTGATGCTATCAATTTTTTAACAATTGCTATATTTCCAGACATTACACCAGCCATTAGTGCTGTTCCCATTCCAGAATTATAATTAACATCTTTTACTTTATCTATCAAAAAAAGAGCAACTTCTTCATTGTTTCTATAACAGGCTAATATTAATGGACTTGATTTGCTTTCATTAAAAGTATTAATAATTTCTGGTTGTTTTTTGTATAAAGTTTGTATTTCAGACAAAGTTCCTTTTCTAGCAATATCAAAAACACTTTTTTCTTGACAAAAAGCTTGATTTATACTTAATATTAATACTAATAATGCAATGATTTTTTTCATATAGGTTATTTTATAGGTCAATTTTATGATAGATTTTGGCAAAAAAACAATTTATCTTTCTTTAAAGCTAAATTAATTCAAAAATTTAAAGATTCAAAAGGCAATATTTTTGTTTTTTATGATATTAAAACAGTTTACATATTATTTACCCTACCTCAAAAATTATTTTTTTAATATTATTTTTTAAATTATAAAATATATGCTTTAGCCTTATACAAAGTTTACAAAATAATATAATATTAATGTTATTTCTCAACAATTTAAACTTGCATAATTCATAGATTAATAATTTACTATTTATGTAATTAGAAAAATATAAAGGTTGTTTTTTATTAATAAATTCTCAAATCTTAAAAATCAAATCCTTAAATTTGCACCTCACAAAAATCAGAATTCGATGTTCAATAATTTAAGCGAGAAGCTAGATAAAGCATTCCATATATTAAAGGGTCACGGTAAAATCACTGAAGTCAATGTAGCAGATACGCTCAAAGAAGTGCGTCGTGCATTACTTGATGCCGATGTTAATTTTAAAATTGCTAAAGATTTTACAACAAAAGTCAAAGAAAAAGCAATAGGTCAAGATGTATTAACCACTTTGCAACCAGGACAATTATTAGTTAAAATCGTTAAAGATGAACTAACAGAATTAATGGGAGGTGATGTTTCTGGAATTAATCTTTCAGGAAATCCTACTGTTATATTGATGTCAGGTTTGCAAGGTTCAGGGAAAACTACTTTTTCTGGAAAGTTAGCCAATTTCTTAAAAACTAAGAAAAACAAAAAACCACTTTTAGTTGCTTGTGATGTGTATCGTCCTGCTGCAATCAATCAGTTGCATGTGGTTGGAGATCAGATAGGAGTGGAGGTTTACTCAGAATTGGGGAATAACAATCCGGTTGAGATTTCGCTAAATGCAATCAAATATGCAAAAGAAAAAGGGTACAATGTAGTCATTGTCGATACTGCTGGTCGTTTGGCTGTTGATGAAGAAATGATGACCGAAATTGCAAATGTTCACAAAGCAATTCAACCACAAGAAACGTTGTTTGTTGTTGATGCAATGACAGGACAAGATGCGGTAAATACAGCAAAAGCTTTTAATGACCGATTAAATTTTGATGGAGTTATCCTTACCAAATTAGATGGTGATACTCGTGGTGGAGCTGCAATTTCTATTAAATCTGTAGTTAACAAACCTATTAAGTTTGTGGGTACAGGAGAAAAAATGGATGCCATTGATGTGTTCTATCCTTCTCGTATGGCAGAGCGTATTCTTGGAATGGGTGATGTGGTTTCATTGGTAGAAAGGGCGCAAGAACAATATGATGAGGAAGAAGCTAGAAAAATTCAAAAGAAAATTGCTAAAAACGAATTTGGTTTTGACGATTTCTTAAGTCAAATTCAGCAAGTGAAGAAAATGGGGAATATGAAAGACCTAGTTGGGATGATTCCTGGCGCTTCAAAAGCAATGAAAGATGTTGAGATAGAAGATGATGCTTTCAAACACATTGAGGCAATTATTCACTCAATGACACCAACCGAAAGAACAAAACCATCCATTATCGATATGAAACGTAAAACACGTATCGCAAAAGGATCAGGAAGAAAACTAGAAGAAGTCAATCAGTTGATGAAACAATTTGACCAAATGAGCAAAATGATGAAAATGATGCAAGGTCCAGGTGGAAAAAATCTAATGAAAATGATGGGCGGAATGAAAGGCGGAATGCCAGGAATGAAATAAATAATGTAATCGAAAGTCGAAAGTCACAAAATCAAGTTGACTTTCGACTTTCGGCTTTAAGACATACAACTATGATACTACTAGACGGAAAAAAAACAGCACAAGACATTAAAATTGAAATTACTGCCGAAGTTGATAAAATGAAAGCCAATAATGAAAAAGTGCCTCATCTTGCAGCAGTTATTGTGGGCAACGATGGTGCTAGTTTGACATATGTTGGGAGTAAAGTAAAGGCTTGTGAACTAGTTGGTTTTGAATCTACTTTGGTCAAAATGCCAAGCACAACTTCTGAAACCGAATTACTCAAAAAAATCAAAGAACTCAATGAAAATGATGATATTGATGGTTTTATTGTGCAACTTCCTTTACCAGAACAAATAGATACTCAAAAAGTTTTAATGGCAATTGACCCAAGTAAAGATGTAGATGGTTTTCATCCAGAAAATTTTGGAAAAATGGCCTTAGATATGACCACTTTTATTCCTGCAACACCTTTTGGAATATTAGAATTATTAGAACGTTATAATGTAGAAACCAAAGGAAAGCATACAGTAGTAATTGGTAGAAGTCATATAGTAGGACGACCGATGAGTATTTTAATGGGACGCAAAGGATTTCCTGGGAATTCTACAGTAACGCTAACACATAGTTATACTAAAAACATTGCACAAATTACAACCCAAGCCGATATTATTATTACAGCACTTGGTGTCCCTAATTATCTCAAAGCCGAAATGGTAAAAGATGGTGCAGTAGTTATAGATGTGGGTATCACTAGAGTTGAAGACAAAGATGCTGAAAAAGGATATAAAATTACTGGAGATGTAGATTTTGAAAATGTATCCAAAAAAGCTTCCCATATTACTCCTGTTCCTGGTGGTGTTGGCCCTATGACAATTGCCATGTTGCTAAAAAACACCTTATTAGCAAGAGAACAACGAAAATCTATGTTGTAGTTTTTTTAAAATTACTATTTTTATTAAAAAAAAAATAAACTAATTTTAATTCATTTAGGTATGCTTCACTTAAAAAAAGTGGAACGACTTATTTGATTTATAAAAACTATGATTCTAAGTTGTAAAAAAAAAATTATATTTTCAGATTAAAACAAGTTTCACAAAATACCCTTGAGTTGAAACTTAAATTTTAATTGCTGCGAACCTCTTTCAATTACAAATTGAAGCCATTTGCCTTCTTCAGATTTCAAGATTTCATTCATTTCCTGCAAAGTATATTTATAAGCAGGCGAGTTATTAATAGAAACAACAATATCCCCTTTTTGCAAACCAGAAGACTCTGCTATTGAGTTTTTTCTTACGTTGGCAATAGTATAAATGGGTTTTAATGAAAATTTATATTTAAAATCAGTAGTTTTTTCACCATTAGAATTATAGGTGTTGCCAACAACAACAGTGTTTAATGGCACTGTTTCTTGTACCCATTGCATTCCTTGGTTTTCAATTTCTACTCCGCTCATATTATATTGAAACGGATTTTCAAAATGACTGTTTTTTTGAAGATACATCCAATTGTTTTTATAATCAAAAACCACAGAAAAACGTTTTAGAATTTCACCACCTACAGATCCGTCTCTGTTTTTTACCATAGTGACACTTTTTACAGAACTAGAATCAGGCATTGCTATTATAGGGTTTTCAAACTCAAAAGTGCTTATTTTAAATTTCGAAATTCGAGTTCTTTTGCCAAAAATGTCTCCACTAAAACCCTTACCAAGATAGTCATCAAAGTTTTTTTCTGGAACTTTAATGTCATTTTTGGTGTCCTGAAACAACCATAATGCATCACTATTGCCAATATCAAGTAGTAGTTTTGATGTTATTTCTTTTGTATCAACAGTAACTATAGCTTCAACGTATGGTTTGTTTTTTTCAATAGATATTGGAATTTTTTGAAATTTAGAATTGAATTTTTTTCTGTTTTTATCAGTATCAGCAAAAACAATTATTTTTTTTCGGTCATAATTAATTTCAATTAAATGATTTTTAAAAAAATGATAACCAATAATTCCGTTTACCGGAATACCAATGTGAGAGGAGAAATTAAAACTCTGATCGAGCACAATATATAAAAGATGATTTTTGTCTGTAAATCCGTGTGAAGAAAGAATATTGTTGTTAGATTTTAAACCTTCAATAGCATCTTCGCCACCCAAACCACGCATCGTTATTTTCTCAATATTATTAATGCTGATCTCTTCCTTGTCGTCAAGACTTAACAAAATAGTTTCTTCAACTCCTGTATCTAGTAGGAAATTTAGTTCAATCCCATTAACGTGAATTGGAATAAAAATTAAATTATTAATGAGTTTAAACGGAATTGTGATTTTCTTTTTGGACTTAGATTCAAATTCAAAGCCATTTTGAGCAAGTGCAAAATGCGAAAAGCAAAAAAGGATCCAAAAAAAGAGTTTAAACTTCATACCGATAAATTTAGCAAAAAATTCAATATGCAAAGTGATAATAATATATAAAGTAAAACAATTGGCTTACTATAAAAAAATTCGCAAATTTGCATTTCACAAATTCAATCCATTATGCCTAAAATTTCAAATAAAGGAAAACAAATGCCTGAATCTCCAATCCGAAAATTGGTGCCTTATTCAGAAATAGCAAAAAAGAAAGGAAATAAAGTATACCATCTCAATATAGGTCAACCCGATATCAAAACGCCAGAAGTGGCTCTCAATGCCGTCAAGAATGCCAATATTACAGTTTTAGAGTACAGTCATTCAGCAGGTTTTGAAAGTTACAGAACCAAGTTATCAAACTATTATATTAATCATGGTTTACCTATCAATGTAGCCGATATTATTATTACAACTGGTGGTTCAGAAGCGCTGCTTTTTGCTATGGGAAGCACTATGGATTTAGGAGATGAAATCATAATTCCAGAGCCTTTTTATGCCAATTACAATGGTTTTTCGGTAGCTTCAGGTGTAAAAGTTGTGCCTGTAATTTCTACAATAGATACTGGATTTGCATTACCGCCAATAGCTGATTTTGAGAAATTGATAACTCCAAAAACCAAAGCCATTCTTATTTGTAATCCAGGAAATCCTACAGGATATTTATATTCTAAAGACGAAATGATGCAACTTGCGGCATTAGTGAAAAAATATGATTTGTTCTTAATTGCCGATGAAGTATATCGTGAGTTTACGTATGATGGAGATATTCATTACTCAGTGATGAATATTCCTGGTATCGAAGAAAATGCAATTATGATTGACTCTGTTTCCAAACGATACAGTATGTGTGGTGCAAGAATAGGATGCATAGTATCAAAAAACAAAGAAGTTATGGCAACAGCAATGAAGTTTGCGCAAGCCAGATTGAGTCCGCCAACTTATGAGCAAATAGCTAGCGAAGCAGCTCTAGACACACCTCAAAGTTATTTTGATGAGGTTATAACTGAATATAAAGATAGGAGAGACACTCTTATTTCTGAATTAAATAAAATCGAAGGAGTAAAAGTAGCTAACCCAAAAGGAGCTTTCTATTGTATCGCACAACTTCCTGTAGATAATGCAGATACTTTTGCACAATGGTTGTTAGAATCTTACGATTTAAATGGCGAAACGGTTATGGTAGCTCCAGCAGCAGGATTTTATTCTACCCCAAATGTAGGATTAAACGAAGTACGTATTGCCTATGTTTTGAAAAAAGCAGATTTAATTCGCTCCGTTCAAATTCTAAAAGAAGCAATCAAAACATACAATGCAAGATAATGAATCACATATAAAAAAAGGCTTTTCAATTCGAAAAGCCTTTTTTAATTATCCCAGCTAGCGTGAGTATCATGCTCGTGCCCATAAATATCATTACAATTACCTCCTGCTAGCGCGAGCATCATGCTCGTGCCCAAAATATCCCAGCTAGCGCGAGCATCATGCTCGTGCCCCCAAATAGCATTACAATTACTCCTTCAACACCTTCACCACCGTTTTTTCACCATTGTTTTTCACCACTTCTAAAACATATAAACCACTTGATAGTTGCGAGAAATTTAAAGCGCTATTCTCACTAACAACACCTTTGGCAACTACAGCACCCAAAACATCATACAACACATAAGTACT
>JAYTNO010000288.1:0-32460 GCA_043748275.1 Flavobacterium sp.
TGGTGTTTTATAGTATCCCAACCTGCATTTGAAGTGATATTATCATTAGCATCTGGAACCAAAGTGACTTGTGTAGGCTTAACTTCCAAAACCAAATCAATAAAAGATTGTTCTAACGGATTGCCTTCTATATTGAATTCGGTATAAACTATCGATTTTAAATCTCTTGCATCTTGATACCGAATGTGACGTTCGTCTGGTCTAGGATGAATGGTGATGCCTTGTGCTCCAAACTGTTGAATGTCTTTTGCAACTTGCAACAAATCAGGAACATTGCCTCCACGAGCATTTCGTAAAGTGGCTATTTTATTGATATTTACGCTTAATTTTGTCATCATTCTGTAATTTCGAGATACGAAGCAATCATATTGTCTTCAACTCTATTTTTAATTTTCAACAAAAATACAAAGTTTAAGTAGGTGTTATTGTATATTTTTGATTATTTTGCATCAATAATTTCACAATAAAATATGACAGAAATTAAAGAATATATCAACACTGATTTTAAAGCCATTAATAGTAATGACAGTATTATGGTGGTGCAAGATTTTTTCCATGAACTCACTTTTTCTCACTTTCCTGTGATAGATGAAGGTGTTTATTTGGGATGTATTGCTCTAGATGATATTGAAACTTTTGATTCTGATAAAAAAGTGAGCGATTATCGATATGCTTTAGAAGGATTCTATGCTAGAACATCTGATATTTGGCTGGATGTTTTAGAAGTTTTTGCAAAAAACCATACTAATGTTGTTCCAGTTCTAGACGATAACAACCAATATGTTGGGTATTATGAACTAGAAGATATTATTAAATTTTTTCACGAAACTCCGTTTCTCAAAGAAGCTGGCGGAATTATTATTGTAAAAAAACCGGTTTTAGACTATTCGATGAGTCAAATCACACAAATTGTAGAAAGCAATAATGGTAAACTTTTAGGGCTTTTTATCTCTGAAGCCGATGTGCAAAGTGTGCAAATCACAATGAAAATAAGTTTGGGTGCTATGAATGATATTATTCAAACTTTTAGAAGATATAATTATGAAATAATATCTGAACATCAAGAAGACAATTATATCAATAACCTAAAAGAACGATCTGATTATTTAGATAAATATCTTAATATATAAATCTTAACTTGAATTCAATTAATATTAAATTAAAAAATTTACCACATAGAAACATAGAAAATAAGAGATTGATAGAAAAATAAATTTTAAAACATAGGATATTGTTTCCTGAAATTGAGCAAAGCGACTTATTTAATGCTTAAAATCTATGATTCTATGTGGTAAAAACTACCAGTTGACCTCTCGTTAATAAACTTTTAAAATGAATATTCAGTAAAACAACAAAAATGAAAGTAGCCATCTACGGACAATATTATCAAAACAGTACCGAACCTATTATTAGGGATATTTTTGTTTTTTTTAATAAAAACAATGTTGAGATGATTATTGAAGCTGATTTTTTGAAAATGCTATATGAAAAAAAAATAGTCGCAAAAGAATACCAAACCTTTGACTCCCACGTCGAATTAGACACTAGTTTTGATATGCTCATCAGCATTGGTGGTGACGGAACTATTTTGAGAGCCGCAACACTTGTTCGGAATTCTGGCGTTCCCATTCTTGGAGTAAATGCAGGAAGACTCGGTTTTTTGGCTTCGGTTCAAAAAGATAAAATTGATGATTTTCTACAATTGGTAATTGAGAAAAAATATACGCTTTCGCCAAGAACATTACTCTCGCTAGATTGTTTACCAACCATAAATGACATTCACGACATTAATTTTGCAATGAATGAAATTACGGTGAGCAGAAAAGATACCACTTCGATGATTACTATTGAAACCTATTTGAATGGTGAGTTTTTAAACTCCTATTGGGCAGACGGATTAATTATCGCAACACCAACAGGTTCTACGGGATATTCTATGAGTTGTGGCGGACCCATTTTGACACCAGAAGTAAACAGCATAGTGATTACTCCAATTGCTCCACATAATTTAAACGCAAGACCTTTGGTAATTCCTGATGACACCGAAATACGATTGAAAGTTTCTGGTCGTGAAGAATATTATTTAGTATCATTAGATTCTAGAATTGCATCGGTTAGAAATGATTCGGTATTAACCATCAAAAAAACAAATTTCAAAATAAATATGGTTGAAATCACCAACGAAACATTTCTAAAAACACTTCGAAACAAATTACTTTGGGGAGAAGACAAAAGAAATTAATACTTCATTTATACTACAACACTACTTTTTTCCGTTTCCTAACTATTCTTATCAACTAGGAAACGTATTTTTTATTAATCGAAATAATAATTTAACAGAAATACCATTTTGATGGCATTTTAGTGTTCTTAATTATTATATTTGCACGCTATTTTTAATTCAATGAATAGATATATTTTATTATTTTTCTTGCTTTTTGTGATTAACACTTTAAATGCTCAAATTCACGAAATTGGAGTATTTGCTGGTGGCAGTAACTTTATAGGAGATGTTGGAAAAACTGATTATATAGCACCAAATGAATTAGCACTTGGAATACTATATAAATGGAACAAAAGTCCAAGGCATTCTTGGAGGTTTTCTTATACTCAAGCAAAAATAACAGCAAACGATGCCAATTCAGATATGCCATCAAGAGTACAAAGAGGTTACAATTTTGAAAATAGTGTGAAAGAATTATCTGCAGGATTAGAATTTAATTTTTTTGATTTTAACTTGCACGATTTTAAGCCATTATTTACACCGTATGTATATTCAGGGTTGAGTTATACACATTATGATGGTTTGTTTTTTTTGAATGACAAAGTACAAATAGACAACACAAGACGTACCTTAGCAATTCCTATGACAGTAGGTGTTAAAGGTCGTATTTTTGACCATATTATTTTAGGGTTTGAAGTTGGAGCACGATATACATTTAAAGACGATTTAGATGGAAGCAAACCTACAAACAAAGATTTAGACGATTTGAAATTTGGAAATATAAACAGTACCGATTGGTATGTGTTTTCAGGATTTACATTGACGTATACCTTCGGGAACAAACCTTGTTATTGCAGAGATTAAAAATATGAGTTTAAAAGATACTATAAACAAAGACAATTTACCAAAACATCTAGCCATAATAATGGATGGAAATGGTCGTTGGGCAACTCAAAAAGGATTAATAAGAGCTTTAGGTCATGAAAACGGATCGAAATCTGTAAAAATGACGGTAGAAACTTGCGGAAATATGGGAATAAAATACCTCACGCTATATGCTTTTTCTACAGAAAACTGGAACCGCCCAAAACTAGAAGTTGATACATTGATGAAACTTCTCATACAATCTTTAAAGAAAGAAGTAAAATCATTACAAGAAAATAATATCCGATTACTCTCTATTGGAAACTTAGATATGTTGCCCAATTCTGCTCAAAAACAACTTCTTGAGGTAATAGACAAAACCAAAAACAATACTCAAATGACATTAACACTTGCCTTAAGCTACGGTTCTAGGGAAGAAATCATTAATGCCGTTAAAAATATTAGTGATAAAGTTAAAAATAATATAATTTCAATAGACACTATTGATGAATCAATTATTAATGAGCATCTTTACACGCAAAATTTACCAGATGTAGATTTATTAATAAGAACAAGTGGTGAGCACAGAATAAGTAATTTTTTGCTTTGGCAAATAGCCTATGCGGAATTATATTTTACTGATGTTTTATGGCCAGACTTTAAAGAAGAAGATTTATATGAGGCTATCATTAGTTATCAAAAAAGAGAACGTAGATTTGGAAAAACAAGCGAACAAATTAAATAATTTTTTAGTGTTACATCAATTAAAACTATTCCTAGCCTTTCTATTTATTGGAAGTATTTCTCAAGTAAAAGCCCAAGATAGAGTACCATTTGACCAAGGAATCAAATATATTTTGGCCGACGTAGATGTAAAAGGCAAAATAAGTTACAATCAACAAACCGTAGTGACATTTGCAGGACTTCAAAAAGGACAAGAAATTACTGTTCCTGGTGAAGAAATAAGCAATGCTATTAAAAAACTTGGGAAACTAGGGCTTTTTAGCGAAATAGATTTTTATGTAAACAAAATTGAAGGCGACAGCATTTATCTTGAATTAGAAATAAACGAATTACCAAAATTAGGAGAAGTAAAATTTGTTGGAGTTAAAAAGAGTAAAGTAGAAGGATTAATCAAAGACAACGGTTTGACCAAAGGAAAAATTGTCAACGAAAATTTGATTACAACAACCAAAAACTACATCGAAAACAAATACAGAAAAGAAGGTTTTTTTAATACAAAAGTTACTATTTCTACCAAAGTGGATACTACTGTAATCAATGAAGTAAAAATGCTTGTCAACATTGATAAAGGTGATAAAATAAAAATTAAAGAAATTGTGTTCAACGGAAACGAAAAGTTTACAGACAGTAAACTTCGTGGTTTTATGAAAAACACAAAACAAATTAATCGTTTTAGAATTCTAAAAGGTTCAAAATATATCAAAGACAAATACAAAGAAGATTTAATTTCTGTAGTTGATAAATACAAAGAAAAAGGGTATCGTGATGCCAGAATTGTTTCTGATAGCGTGAGTTTTAACAAAGACAAAAACAATTTGTCTGTGAAAATAAATGTTGAAGAAGGCAGAAAATATTACTTTGGAGACATCAAGTTTCTAGGAAATACTATTTATTCAGACGAGGGTTTGAGAAGAATGTTAGGTATCAAAAAAGGTGATGTTTACAATGGCGTACTTCTCGAAAAAAGAATTGCAGACAAATCAAAACCTGATGGTGAAGACATCACAAATCTCTATCAAAATAGCGGTTATTTATTCTCAAACATCAATGCTGTAGAAGTAAAAACAGCTAATGACACGATTGATTTCGAGATCAGAGTTGTAGAAGGACCACTAGCCTATTTCAATAAAATTACGGTTGTTGGTAATGACAAAACCAATGATAGAGTTATTTATCGTGAACTACGAACCAAACCAGGAGAAAAATACAGCAAAGAAGAACTTGTAAGAACCATTCGTGAAATTGGACAGTTAGGATTTTTTGACCCTGAAGCTATTGAACCAAAATTCAAGAATGTAGATGCTGGTGCAGGAACTGTGGATATTGAATACAATCTTGTTGAAAAAGGATCCAGCCAAATCGAACTTCAAGGTGGTTATGGTGGCGGTGGTTTTATAGGAACATTAGGATTGTCTTTTAATAATTTCTCGATGCGAAATTTATTCAATAAAGAAGCCTACAAACCTTTGCCAATGGGTGACGGACAAAAAGTATCGTTACGTTTACAAGGAAGTACTTATTTTCAAACGTACAGCGTATCGTTTTCTGAGCCTTGGTTTGGTGGAAAAAAACCGGTGCAATTTAGCACATCTTTTGCATACAGTAAACAATTTGCACAAAATCAATATGGTGGTGGTGCAGACAAAACCAGAAGTTTTAATATCATTGCATTATCGGTTGGTTTAGCAAAAAGATTGACAGTGCCTGATGACTTTTTTGTATTATCGCAATCGGTTAGTTTTCAATACTACAACTTAAATAATTACAATACAGGATTGTTTACTTTTGGTGATGGTTCTGCAAGAAACTTGGCTTATACAATTGGATTAACAAGAAACAATAAAGGTGTCAACCCAATATTCCCTACTTATGGTTCTGAATTTAGTGTAAGCGGAAAATTTACAGTACCTTATTCTTTATTTAATGGTATTGATTATGCAGATTTGAAAAATCAGGCTGAATATAAATTAAAATATACTACTGGTCTTACCACAACTCCTACTGCAGAAGGGCAAATCCCGTTAGAAGGTGATTATATTGTAGAAACTTCAGCAAACTCGAATGTCTATCAAGTAGTAAATGATTATACGAAAGCGTCTACAGATGTCGGAAAAGTGGATCAGAAAAAGAACAATTGGTTAGAATATTATAAAATTAAATTCAAAGCAGATTGGTTTACAAAAATTTATGGTAAATTAGTGCTTCGTTCTTTAGCTGAATTTGGTTATTTAGGAGCTTATAATCAAAATAGAGGTATTGTTCCTTTTGAACGTTTTTATGTTGGAGGTGATGGTTTAGCGAATTTCGCACAAGATGGTAGAGAAGTGGTACAATTAAGAGGCTATCCAAACAATTCGCTTTCTTCAAATAATGGAGGTACAATTTTTAATAAATTTTCTTTAGAAATGCGTTACCCAATTACTTTGAAAGCAGCAGCATCTATTTATGTATTAGGATTTTTAGAAGCGGGACAATCATATGACAATTTTAAACAATATAATCCGTTTGTATTGAAAAGATCTGCAGGTGCTGGACTTAGAATTTTTATGCCCGCTTTCGGATTATTAGGGATAGATTTTGGTTATGGGTTTGATCCTTTGACTGGTTCAACCAAAGCAAACGGAATGGAAACGCATTTTATTATTGGTCAACAATTTTAAATTAAATATATTTGGCACGATATTTTCTAATAAAAATTTAAATTATGAGAAAACATATTTTTTTGTTGCTTTTTGTAATGACAGTTTCAACTGTTCTACATTCACAATCTAGAGGAGTTAAAATAGGGTATATTGATATGGAATACATTTTGCAAAATGTACCCGATTATGCCGAAGCCAAAAACCAATTAGAGCAAAAAGCTCAAAAATGGAAACAAGAAATTGAAGCAAAAAAAATTGAAGTTACAAGATTAAAAGATGCTTTAAAAACAGAAAGTGTTTTGTTGACTAAAGAATTGAGAGAAGAAAGAGAAGAAGAAATTACTTTTCAAGAAACCGCTCTTTTAGATTATCAACAAAAAAGATTTGGGCCAAACGGCGATTTGACTATTCAAAAAGCAGTATTAGTGCAACCCATACAAGACCAAGTTTTTAATGCCGCTCAAGATATTGCAGAAGCAAAAAAATATGATTTTATATTTGACAAAACATCAGATTTAACCATTCTTTTTGCAGCAAAAAGATATGACATAAGCGATCAAGTTGTAAGAGTAATTACAAGATCTAATAAAAGAGGTCAATTAACCAAAAAACAACAAAAAGAAGAAGAAGCAAAGGAAGCAAAAGAAGATATGGTTGACGAAAGTCCAGCGCTTGCCGAAAGACAAAAAAAATTAGACGACAAGAAAGCAGCACGTGAAAAATTAATTGAAGATAAAAAATTAGCACTCGAAGAAAAGAAAAAAGAAAACGAAGCCAAAAGAAAACAATTATTAGAAGCTAAAAAAACGGGAACAACAGTTCCCGCAAAAAAAGAGGGTGATTCAAAACCTGAAGGAACAAAAGAAGAGAATAAAACAAATACAGATAAAACCAAAGTAGAAACAGATAATAAAGTAATAGACAGCACAGCAATAAATGCAAAACAAAATGCTGCTGCTGAAAGAGCCAGAATATTAGCCGAAAGAAAACAAGCATTAGAAGAAAAAAAGAAAAAAGCATTGGCAGATAGAGAAGCTGCTAGGATTGCAAAAGAAGAAAAAGCAAAAGAGAACAAAAAAAATTAAACCCAATAATTAATTAATATTTAAAAATGATGAAACAGATTAAAAATTTAATGATAGCTGCCGTTATGTTTTTTGGTGCTAACCAAGCTATAAATGCTCAAGAAAAAACTGCTCACGTTGACGTAAGCGAAATAATGGCAAAAATGCCAGCTATGATTGAAGCAAATAATCAATTGCAAAAACTTAGTGGTACTTATGATACTGAATACAAAACTATGGTTGATGAGTATCAAAATAAATTAAAAAAATACGAACAAGAAGCTACAACAGTTACGGATGCAGTAAATGAAACTAGATCTAAAGAGGTTCAAGATATGCAAAAAAGAATTGTTGATTATAGAGACAATGCTCAAAAAGAATTGCAACAAAAAGAATCTGATATTGTAAAACCTATCATGGAAAAAGTAAAAGTTTCTATTCAAAAAGTAGGAAAAGCGAAAGGGTTTCAATATGTCTTGAATTCAGAAGGTTTGTTACTTGCTGATGGACCAAACCTTACTGCTGATGTAAAAAAAGATTTAGGGTTTTAATTCAAACTTCTTTAAAAAAATAATACAAAAACTGCTCATTCGAAATTTCGAAATTGAGCAGTTTTTTTTACTTTTGATTTATGACAAATAACAATCCTATTGGGCTTTTTGATTCTGGTATTGGTGGTACTTCCATTTGGAAAGCTATACATCAATTAATGCCTAATGAAGATACTATTTACTTAGCTGACAGTAAAAATGCTCCTTATGGTCAGAAGTCGAAAGATGAAATTATTGCTTTAAGCATAAAAAATACAGAGTTATTATTAAACCATAATGCAAAAATTATTGTCGTAGCTTGCAATACAGCAACCACAAATGCAATCAAAGAATTAAGAGCAAAATACGACATCCCATTTATTGGAATTGAACCAGCAATAAAACCCGCAGCACTTCATTCTAAAACACAAAAAATAGGCATATTAGCCACAAAAGGAACTCTCAGTAGCGAACTATTTAATAAAACTGTTGAATTGTACCATGACACCAAAATTGTAGAGCAAATAGGATATGGTCTGGTAGAACTTATTGAAAATGGTAATATCAATTCGCCGGAAATGAACAAGCTTCTTCACTCCTATTTACAACCTATGATTGATGAGAATATAGATTACTTAGTTTTAGGTTGTAGCCATTATCCTTATTTGATTCCTCAAATAAAAAAAATAATTCCTAATCACATACAAATCATAGATTCAGGTGAAGCAGTAGCAAAACAAACATTGAAAATTTTGAAGGAAAAAGTAGGGCTACATTCTAAAGGAAAAAGTAAAGCTGTATTTTATACCAATACCAATCCAAAAGTACTTTCAGAAATAGTAGGAAATAAATTTGAAGTAATAAAAAAAGATTTCTAGGTTTTACTCTTCTTTAAACCAGCTAGAATACATTACATAATTATTTGAAATGCGTTCTATTTCTCCAGCAAAGTCTGAAGCATTTATATTTTTAATAAACTTTGCAGGAACGCCTCCAAAAATAACTCCAGAAGGAACAATTGTGTTTTGGGTTACTACAGAACCTGCTGCAATAATAGAATTACTTTCAACAACGCAATTATCCATAACTATAGATCCCATTCCGATAAGTACATTATCATGGATAGTACATCCGTGAACAATGGCATTATGACCTATTGAAACATTATTTCCTATGCTTGTTGCATGTTTTTGATAGGTACAGTGTATAATGGCACCGTCTTGAATATTTACTTTATTACCTATTTTGATAGCATTAACATCACCACGAACAACAGCATTGAACCAAACACTACAAGAATCTCCAAAAACAACATCACCAACAATTGTAGCATTTTCTGCAACATAACAATCGCTGGGAATAATTGGAGTTTTACCGTTTACTGATTTTATTAACATGGTATAAAAAAATAGTCCCGAATAAATCCGGGACATTGTTATAATATTTTTAATTAATTGCTGGACAATTACAGTGGTATTTCTCTGGTTTACAGAAAATATTCATACCCAAAGTAAGTTGATGAAATCCTCCGTTATCAAAATTAACAGAACCCGTTAAGTAAGAATAAGTATATGAGAACATAAAGTTTTTATAATTTACACCTAGTATAGGAGTAATGTATTGTAATTTTTGAGTTTTTACTGCTCCGTTTTCTACATATTCAGCTCCATCTAAACTTCTTCTGTATGATAAACCTCCCCAAACCTTACCAAAATCCATTTGCTTGTAAGCTTTTAAGTTTAAATCAACCGTTTTTTCTTTAGTCTGATTTACCAATTGAAACATTATAGATGGTTCCCAAGACAATCCTTCTGAATCACCAAAAGTATACCCTGTATTTAAAATTACTTTACGAATATTATCACTTTCAATATCAGTATATATATCTCTTCTGGTTTCTATTGCATTTTTTACAGTTACGTGAGTATAAAAATCAAGATAATTGTAAGACATCCCAATATCAACATTAAAATAAGAATCTCTTTGTACTGTTCCGTAAATTATTGGATCAAAACCTGCTGGACCTAAAAATGTAGTTTCATCTAATGTACTTTGAACCAATCCTAAACTCATACCAAATGATAATTGATTTAAATCAACTTGATCTCTAGAGAACATAATATGATGTGCATAGGTAACTTTTAATCCTTTTTGAGAATGATAGCCGTTTTTGTCATTATAGAAAATAACTCCAGCACCAGATTGTTCCCCAATACTACCATTCATACTCAAAGTTTGCATTGCTGGCGCATCGTTCTGTCCAAACCATTGCTGACGAACAGTTGCTCTAATTTTTGAACAATTTGCAGCTCCAGCCATTGATGGATGTAAAAGATAATAATTATCTGACAAATAATCTGAATATACTGCTATTCCTTCTTGTGAAAAAGACATTTGAGAGAATACAAACAGAGCGAATACTACTAATTTTTTTAAATTCATTTTTATTATCGTTTTAATGCAAAATGTGACTTGAATACTTTACTAACTCCATTTTCTTCATAAAAAATTGAAAACCAATAATCTGATGCCGGAAGATCAACATTATTTATTGTTCCATCCCAACCATCTTGACTGTTTGGCGAGATTTCTTTGAGTAATTTTCCAAATCGGTCAAAGATATAAATTTTTGAATTAGCTTGCCCATTCAAATCAAAAATATTCCACCTATCATTATAATTATCTCCGTTTGGTGTAAAAAATCTTGGGAAATTGACCACAGATGCAATTGTTGATTTCTCATCACATTCGTTTTTAACATTTATAGTGTGTGAACCAGAAGTAATATAAGAAAAAACATTGCTTGATTGAAATTCACCATTATCTATTTGATATTCATAATCCCCAACTGGTTCAACATTTACAGTTATAGTTTGCACATCAGAAAAATAATCTGAGGTTACAATTTTGATATCTTTTGGTGGAGATGTTTCACTTACTGTAGATGTTACCATTTCAGAAATACAACCTGTTGCATTATTAATTGCAATTACTCCATAAACGCCAGATGTTTCAACTAAATAATTATTCTGGGTTTGGTTGTTTATCATTATAGCATTTGCATTTTCAATTTTAAACCATTCAAAATGATAATTTGTATTATTTAGATTGGCATCAAGAGTTGGTTTTAGCACCGTATTTGTTGTTGTATCTGTACAAATATATTCGTTTTGGTTTAACTCTGGTTGAGGCAATTCATTAACTTTAATTACTACTTCTCCAGACAAACTTGGACAATCAGCAAATAGACTTATAGATACTTTATAAACCCCATCATTTGCTACTGTTGCATTAAGTATTTGTGGATTTTGATCTGTAGATACAAAACCATTTGGACCTGTCCAATTATAAACTGCTCCAGTTACAGTTGGTGTACTTAGTATAATGGTTTCGTTTTCGCAAACATCACTCCCGGAAGCAATTGGTTTAGCTGGTGGAAGAATGGTTGGGTCGATAATAAAAATTTCTCCTACAGAAATACATCCTGTCGCACTGTTTTTTATATAAATAGTATAAGTTGAATTTGGAGTTAAATTTAAAAACTCATCTTCGTTTTGAAAATTCACACCATTTTTACTGTACTCAAAACCAGTTCCTGCAACAGGTGTTGTGATTTTTATTTTACCAAATGGCTGTATACAAGTGGGCTGTGTTACAACTCCTTGTGGCGGATTTGGATTTGCCGGAATAGGATCAATTGTAATTGTTGTAGCATTTGAAACACAACCTGTTATTATGTCTTTAACAGTTATATCATACGCTGTATTTGGCAATAATCCGTAAAAAAAGCGATCGCTTTGATAAATTGAACCATTCCTTTTGTACATAAAATTCGTTCCTATTGGTTGTGTAACTTCTAATGTGCCTAAAGGTGTTGTACAAGTTGGAGTAACTGCTTGAATTACTGTTGGAGGATTTGGAATATTAGGAATTGGGTTTACAAATATGGAACTTGCACTAGAAAGACATCCTGAAACTATATCTTTTACAATAAAATCATAAGTAGTATTGGGAGATAAATTTTGAAAAACTCTTCCCTGAAAAGTTACTCCGTTGTCTTTACTATAACTATAATTTGAGCCTAAAACCAGATCTAATGTAATTGTTCCTGTTGGTGTAATACAATTTGGCCGAAAAGTAACACTTCCTGTTGGCGCACTAGGAACATTTAAAGCTGCATTTATAGGAATTGAATTGGCTAGTGAAACACAACCTGTATTCATATCTTTAACCTTTAGAAAATAAATAGCATTTGCTGGCACAAAATCAAACAAAACATCCGACTGATAAGAAACACCATTGTCTCTACTATATTGATATTGTGAACCTATTGGTGAAATTACCGTGAAACTTCCGGTATTTTTTGAACAAGTTGGTTGCTGAAGTCCTGTAATTGTTGGTGTTGCAGGAATAGATGTAATTCCATTTATAAAAAATGAAGTTCCTAATGATATACATCCTGTATTGCTATCTTTTATAGAAATTGTATAAGAGGTATTAGGTAGTAAATTTAGAAATTCATCATCCGCTTGAAAGTTTATTCCATCTTTACTATAAACAAAACCACTTCCTGCTACAGGTGTTGTAATTTTTATTTTACCATAAGGATCTAAACAGGTAGGTTGTTGAGCAACATTTCCTAACGGAGCATTTGGATTTGAAGGAATTGGATTTATTAAAAATGTTGTTGGCTGAGAAATACAACCAGAAACTCCATCTTTAACTATAATTGAATAAGTTGTATTTGGAGATAAATTTTGAAAAACTCTTCCCTGAAAAGTTACACCATTGTCTTTACTATAACTGTAATTTGGATTTAAAGTATCGTCTATTGTAATTGTTCCGGTTGGTGTAGTACAATTAGGATGAAAAGTTACACGCCCGGTTGGTGCATTAGGAACATTCAACGCAGGTGTAAAAACAACTGGTGTAGGTTCTGAAACACAACCTCCAGCATCTTTATATTTTACAACATAATTAGTATTGGTTAAATTTTGATACAATACTACTCCATTTAGATAATTTAAACCATCATCAATACTATAATAAATATTAGTTCCAGCTATTGGAGTAATTGCAATTGTTCCTGTACTAACTGCGCATGTCGGCTGCGTAATTGTGACAATTGGCGCCGTCAATAATGGTGTAATTGTTACAGTTATACTTGCTCTTGGTCCTTCACAAACGCCATTACTTTGACTTACAAAATAGGTACTGTTTCCTGTACTTGTTGTGACAATTGGAGGTACAGTTGTGCTTCCTGTACCACCAGTTGCATTGGCATACCATAACAAATTAGTTCCAATGACATACGTTTCTAAACCCAATGTTGGTGTTGTGTTTTTGCAAAAAGAAGGATTAGTGATAATTGGCGCAATAGGTGTTCCTATAATTTCAACATTGGCGGTGGTTGTAAATTGCGGACAACTTCCTGTTGCTAAAATTTTATACTCTACAACATAAGTGTCTGGCAAACTCAAGCTAGGGTTTATTGCACCAGTAGTAGCATTTATGTTTAATCCTGCTGGAGTTGCACTATAAGTTCCGTTTGCAGAAACAGTTGCCGTTACTGTTTGACTTGTGGTTACAGCTGTACAATAAGTTGCTTGAGAATAGGAGAATGTTCCTGTTGGTTGTATAGTGACTATTAAATCAAATGGTTTTACTTCAATACAACCATTACCATTAAGATCTTGAATTTTGGCATAAATAGTAGATGTTAATGACGTTACGGTATAATTTGATAAATTTGCATTTGGAATTAAACCCGTTAAAACATCATCAAGAACCATTTGTAAAGTAGTTTGCGAAGCATCAAAATAAGTAATTTTATAATCACTAGCACTTGCTGTTCCTAACATTGCTACTGTTTGGTTAATAGTGCTAAAACTATAGCTTGCAGCTGTTGTTGTACATAATGGAATATTAATTGGATCTCCAATTGGCAATTTTGGATCAAAAGCTACTGTAATACAATCTTGTGCTATTTGACAACTCAAAGGAGTTAGAACTGTTACACAATAATTACCCGGATCAGTAGTCGTTAATGTTGGTCCTGTAAAAGCGGTTTGTATTACACCATCTTTTTTCCAAATAAATATTGTGCCTGCAGGAAATGTTCCTGCATTTAAAGTTACTGTAGATCCAAAACAAGCATTAACAGCATTAGCGCCATATTGATCTGTAATAACCGTTGGAGGAATTCTAAAGTTTTTTAAAAAAACTGCGGAATCCCATCCATTATCTGATGCATTGCCAATAGCAAGTTTGATATGATAGGTTTCTCCACATTGTAAATCAGCTTTAGCTGTAAGTGGTTTTGTAAATCCATCATATTCAACAGTATACAAAGAAGTAGCTGCCGCATTATTAGGATTCAAACCTATATTAGAATTGTTATAATAATAGGCACAATTGGTACAATTGCCATTATTATTAAATCCATTATTAACTGTGCTTATGGAAATTGGTATGTTGGTATTAGGTACTAAAGCTATATTTTTTGCCTTCTTTCCTGGAAAAGGGCTAGAATAAATTCCAGTAATACCAGGACCACTTAGAAAAAACCCAAATGAGTCGTTAACCCCTCCACCTGGAGTTGTTGGTACGTAATCAGGATATTCTTCTGAAGCAAAAACAAAATCAAAATTTAGAACTAAACCTGTTGCTACAAAATCAAACTCTAAAACTGCGCACTTTTGGATGGATTGTCCTGATAATAAAGCCAAGTCTACATCTCCTAATACTGTACTTGTAGATTCATTATTAAATGGTAAAGCTTCATTATTTGGGCTTAACGCATATTCATTTTTTCCAGTAGTAAGTAAAACTCCCTTACTTAAACCCAAATTGGTAGGATTAAAATTGGTTGTAAAATTACCTGCTTGATCATTTATTTGAGTAGCTTTTAAAGCAGAACCGTTAAATATTATATTAAAAGGAACTACACTTGGGTCTACAAGTTCATTCTCTACTAATAGTTTTGGAGTTAAATGAATAGGGTCATTTACTGTAAGTTGAGCAAATGAGAAACTTGAAATTAGTAATGTAACAAAATAAGCGTGTAATTTTATTTTCATAAAATGAATGTTAGTACAAACGTTAATTATTGTTTAATTCTTCAAATATAACTAATCACTCAAAATAACTTTGTTAAATTTACAAAAAATATCTGCATTATTATGAAAATCAACATCAAAGAAACTCAGAACCCAACTATACTTAAATTTGAATTCCCTGATTTTATTACTCAAAATGAAAGTTTTGAATATAAGAATATAGATGAAGCAAAAAATTCGCCTTTAGCACAACAACTTTTCTATTTACCTTTTGTCAAAACAGTATATATTTCAGGAAATTTTATTGCTATCGAAAGATACAGTATTGTAGAATGGAGTGATGTGCAAGATGCTGTTGCAGAACAAATTGAAAATTTTGTTACCAATGGTGGGATTATCATAAGCATCGACGAAAACAAAGCCAAAAAAAATCCCGTTACAGTTTATGGCGAATCGACACCAAATCCTGCCACTCTAAAATTTGTAGTGAGCAAAATGGTGACCAAAACCGCTCTAGAATTTAAAAACATTGACGAAACAAAAGCGTCTCCTTTAGCCAAAGAACTATTTAATTTTCCTTATGTAAAAGAAATTTATATTGACGAAAATTACATTTCGGTTAGTAAATACGAGGCTTATGAATGGAATGATATAACTTTAGAACTTCGTTCATTCATAAAACTATTTATAGAAAATGGCGGAACGGTACTTGACGAAAATTATATAGAAACCAATCCAAAAATCGAAAAACAAAAAATTGAAAATTTCGATTCTCTTGATACCACTTCACAGCAAATCATCAATATTCTAGAAGAATATGTAAAACCAGCGGTAGCTGCAGATGGAGGAAACATTCTTTTTGATTCCTATGACGAAAAAGAAAAACGGGTAAAAGTGATCCTTCAAGGTGCTTGTAATGGTTGTCCATCTTCTACTTTTACTTTAAAAAGCGGTATAGAAAACATGCTGAAGGATATGCTCAATGACAATGATATAAAAGTGGAAGCTTTGAACGGATAATTGTTTTTTTTGACTAACTTTATTAGTCAATTTTAAACATAAAAATCATGTCAGTACTAAAAGTTATCGAAGTCCTTTCTAGTTCAGATATTAGCTGGGAAGATGCAACTCAAATTGCAGTTGATAAAGCATCAAAATCATTAAAACACATTCGTTCTGCCTATGTTCAAGATCATAGCGTAACTGTGAAAAATGGAAAAGTCACAGAATACAGAGTAACCTTAAAACTTACTTTTGAACTTGAATAAATTAATTTTATATCTAAAAAAGGCGTTTCAATTGAAATGCCTTTTTTAGTTTTTTTAATACTTATAAATAATGTAAATCAACAATCTGATTTATTTAAACTATAAATGTTTAGTTCTTAAAAAAACACATAAATATTAATATTATATCAAATATAATTATTCTATTGACTTAACTTTACTGATTCCAGAAAACTTTACTATGAATCAACTTTCTCAAGAAACCAGCCCTTATCTTTTGCAACATGCTACAAATCCAGTGCATTGGAAAGCTTGGAACAACAACGCACTTGCAGAAGCCAAAGATAAAAACCAACTTATCATTATAAGCATTGGTTATTCTGCCTGTCATTGGTGCCACGTTATGGAACATGAAAGTTTTGAAGATCTTGAAGTAGCCAAAACGATGAATGCCAATTTTATTAGTATAAAAATAGACCGTGAAGAACGTCCTGATATTGATGCGGTGTATATGAAAGCGATTCAAATAATGTCTGGTCGTGGTGGTTGGCCTCTCAATGTAGTAGCGCTTCCTGACGGAAGACCAGTTTGGGGTGGAACCTATTTTAAAAAAGGCGAATGGATAAATTCGTTAGAACAATTGCAAGAATTCTATCATCAAACTCCTGAAAAAATGATTGAATATGCAGAAAAATTACAAGCAGGTTTAAATAGTATAAGCATTGTTGAAAATCAAAACACAAAAGACAAATTATCTCAAGAAATACTTTTCCCATTAATTGAAAAATGGAAAAAAAGTTTTGATTGGGAATTTGGCGGAATGGCTAGAGCACCCAAATTTATGATGCCCAACAATTATCAATTTCTAATGCGATTTGGCTATCAAAACAAAGACCAACAGTTATTAGACTTTGTGAATCTTACACTCACTAAAATGGCCTTTGGTGGGCTTTTTGATACAATAGATGGTGGTTTCTCTAGGTATTCAGTAGATATCAAATGGCATGTACCACATTTTGAAAAAATGCTTTATGACAACGGGCAACTCGTTTCTTTGTATGCTGATGCATACAAACTAACAAAAAACCCCTTATACAAAGAAGTCATCGAAAAAACGTTGGCTTTTATATCAAGAGAATTAACCAATAAAGAAGGTGGATTTTATTGTGCCCTAGATGCCGATAGTTTGAATACTGAAAACCATCTCGAAGAAGGCGCTTTTTATGTTTGGACAATAGCAGAATTACAAGCAATTCTTAAAGAAGACTACTCGCTTTTTTCAATTGTATTTAATATAAATGACTTTGGTTTTTGGGAACATTCAAATTATGTACTCATTCAAAATCAAACATTAGAACAAATTTCAAAAGATCAAAATATTGAATTGTCATATTTAATCTCAAAAAAGAAAATTTGGGAAAAACTACTTTTTGACGAAAGAGAAAAACGCAGCAAACCCAGACTAGATGACAAAGCACTAACTTCTTGGAATGCCATTATGTTGAAAGGATTTGCAGATGCTTACAAAGCACTTCAAAAGCAACAATATTTAGATATTGCTTTGCAAAACGCACAATTTTTAATAAAAAATCAATGGTCAGTAGACGGAAATTTATGGCACAGTTATAAAAATGGCAAAAGTACCATAAATGGGTTTTTAGAAGATTATGCCTTAGTAATTGATGCTTTTATTTCGTTATACGAAGTAACTTTTGATGAAAATTGGCTTCAAAATGCGAAACAATTATGTGATTATTGTTTCGAACATTTTTATGATGACAAATCCCGGTTTTTTTCGTTTACATCCAATCTTGACAATGCTTTAATTACCAATCATTTCGAAACTGAAGACAATGTTATTCCAGCTTCAAATTCTGTAATGGCATCCAATTTATCTCGTTTAGGTATCTATTTTAATAACTCGCATTACGAAACAATATGTCAACAAATGCTTCATCATATCATTCCAAATATTGATTATCCATCGGCTTTTTCAAATTGGATGAACGTTTTTTTAAATGATGCTCCAGATCAAAAAGAGCTGGCTTTTTGCAGTAATAAAGCACTTGATTTTGCAAAAAAAATAAATCAGATGTATTTACCCTATTTACTTTTGTCAGGTACAGAAAAACAATCTGATTTGCCTTTTTTAAAAAATCGATTCGTTATAAATAAAACTTTGTTTTATGTGTGCCAAAACAAAACTTGCGAAATCCCTTTAGAACAATTTGAAGATGTGTTTAAAGATTTAAAAATTTGATTTTAAAACCTTTACTTTTTTTTTGTAAATTTGCATTTCAATTAAATACTCAAAACTATGGGATTAGGTACATTCATTAAAAATTTATTTGGTTCAGCAAAAGAAAATGCTGGAAACCTTGCCGATAAAGCGGAACATTTTGCTGAAGACACAATAGCAAAAGCTAAAGAAAGTGCTGCTCCAATGCTTGAAAAAGCAGAACATTTTGCTGAAGAAGCAATAGCTAAAGCAAAAGAAACAGCAACTCCATTAATGGAAAAAGCTGAAAATTTTGCTGAAGAAGCAATAGCTAAAGCAAAAGAAACAGCAACTCCATTAATGGAAAAGGCTGAAAATTTTGCTGAAGAAGCAATTGCTAAAGCAAAAGAAACTGCTGCACCTTTGATGGAAAAAGCGGAAGAATATGTAGAAGTTGCAAAAGAAAAAGTTAGCGAATATTCTGAAAAAGCAGCTGATGCATTAGGTGATGTAGTTGATTCTGTAAAAGAGAGTGCAGCACCAATTGTAGCAAAAGCTGAAGAATTTGTTGGAGATGCAAAAGAAAAAGTAGCAGAAACAATAGACACAGCAAAAGACAAAGCCAACAACCTTGTTGATGATGCAAATGATGCAACAGATGAAAATCCTAAAGATGAAATGGCAGATTAAGTATTAAAAAACTTATTTTTGTATAAAATTATAACCTTCTCTTTTGAGAAGGTTTTTTATTAGAATAAAATGAAATTAGAAGGAAACATTAATCGTCTTGAGCAGTATATAGATAAATTTATAAATGTATTTGTAGATTATTCTCCAAAATTAATTGCTGCATTACTTATTTTATTTGTTGGCATTTGGGTTATCAAAATCATTTATAAGATTTCTAAAAAAATCTTGATTCAACGTGAAATCGAACCTACTTTGGTAGAGTTTCTATCAGATATTATTTTTTGGGGATTGCGAATTGTGCTATTTATTGCTGTCATTTCGAAACTAGGAATTGAATCTTCATCTTTTGTAGCCATTCTTGGTGCAGCCGGATTAGCGGTTGGTCTATCGCTACAGGGATCACTTTCTAATTTTGCTGGCGGAATGTTGATCATCCTTTTCAAACCTTTTAAATTAGGCGATGTCATTGAAGCTCAAAATGTTTCTGGAACGGTTATAGACATTCAAATTTTTGTTACTCAGTTATTAACCGGAAACAATCATGTGATTTTTGTACCCAACGGAGCATTATCAAACGGTACAATTATTAATTATTCACAACAAGAAACTCGCAGAACAGATTTAACAATTGGTATTTCGTATAACACCGATTTAAAAAAAGCAAAAGAGATCATTATGGATATTCTTAACAAGAATCCAAAAGTTTTAAAAACGCCTCAAGCAACCGTTACTGTTAGAGAATTAACAGACACAAGTATTAAAATTGCTGTTAGAGCTTGGGCAAAAAACGAAGATTTTGGAGATGTATCTACTGCTATATTAGAAAATTGCAAAACTGAATTTGATCAATTAGGAATACATTTTCAACCTTCACCTAAATAATTTTTTTAAATTTTTGAAATTGTAATTAAAAAAAGTGTAGTTTTAGCTTGAATTTTAATGTATATGCCATGAAAAAACTTATTTTTAGTGTTATTATTTTACTTTCTGTTTTAGAAGGTACTTGTCAATCTTTACAGAAGGAAATACAACATCCTGATATTGCAGGAAGATTGTTTCATAATCAAAATAAAACGGCAAACAAACCACAAGGCTCGCCTTATCTACAAAAAATGTTTGCACCCGCAAATGTTGAAAAAATAAACATAAAAGCATTTATGCGTTATAATGTTTTTGATGATAATTTTGAATTTATTACACCCAAAAACGACACTTTAATTCTTGATAAAATTGATGATTTTGGTACAATTGTATTTGCTGCTACCAATAAAAAATACAAACTAACACAGTATGTAGATACCAAAAACAAATTGTTTAATGGATATTTAATTTCGCTTTATGAAAAAGGGGATTTTGTATTATACAAAAAAGAAAACATTGCTTTTTATGAAGAAAAACTAGCAAAAACTACACTTGAGAGAGACATGCCGGCAAAATATGTCAAATCCAATGATTTTTACTTTTTTAAAAATAAAGAGAAAGGAACAATTGAATTTCCTGAGAACAAAAAACAACTCCTTAAATTATTTCCTGATAAGAAAGAGGCGATGGAAACTTTCTTAAAAGAAAATAAAATAAATTTTGATGAAGAAAGTGATAAAATGAAAATTATTGATTTTCTAAATACTTTATAATTCTATTTCTTAGAAGTAGTAATCATAAAATCTTTGAGATAATACGGTTCAAAATAAGCAACATCTTCTATGTCGTTTTTTTGGAATTTATCATAACTCAATCGACTCATCTCACTAGCAGAAGGATAGATAATATGCTCTAAAAAAACAAAATTAGATTTCGTCAAAACGGTTTTGCATTTTTCTTGACAATCTCCTACAATGTAAATAGTTTCGTTGTTTTCTTGATACGATTCTTCTGTTATAATTTCAGCTTTTACTTCTGAAATTTTTATCTGATTTGAATTAAAAACAGCACTGTAAACTTCCATTCGTCTGGCATCAATCATTGGAATTATTATGCCGTCCTTTTTGGTGACTTGAGCAGCCAAAACCGCCAAAGTATCAACCGCAATTAACGGAATATCTAATGCAAAACACAATCCTTTTGCTGCTGAAACACCTATTCGTAAACCAGTATACGATCCTGGACCTTGACTTACCGCAATAGCATCTAAACCTTTGAAATCAATAGTAGATTCCTTTAAAACTGCATCAATAAAAACATGCAATTTCTCTGCATGAGAATAGCCTTCTTCTGCCATTTGTTTACAAAGAAGGGTTGCTCCGTTTTTGGCTAAAGAAACCGAACAGTTTTTGGTAGCCGTTTCAATATTTAGAATATATGACAAATGTTTATAGTTTGGAATTATAAATTGACTGAACTTTTTAATTTGTTGAAATACTAATCGATGTATTTCCTTTCTTCTCTGTGTTATTTTTCTCTGTTGAAACTGAAACTTTATCACCCGAATTTAAATCTTTTGTAACAGTCGTATAAGGCCCAATAATTACTACATCTCCTTTTGATAAGCCTTCGGTTACTTCAATATTGGTATCATCTTGAATACCCGTTTTGATGATTTTTATTTTGGCTTTATCCCCAACTTTTACAAATACACATTCGTATTTTTTATCACTTTTGGGCTTGATTTTGTTTTCTTCAGAATTTGGATCTTCTACTTCTAATTTTTTCACAGCTGTTGTGTCAGCTTTTACAACTACTGCACTAATTGGTACTCCTAAAACATTTTCTTTTCTTTTGGTAATAATATCAACTGTAGCGGTCATTCCTGGGCGAAATGGCGAATAACTCACCGGTTTTCCTGCTACCAAATCTTGATAAGACTCTTTTAGAATCCTTACTTTTACTTTAAAGTTTGTTACCTGATCGGCTGTTAATGTAGCACTTGCCGAGTTTGAAATACTGGTTACAATTCCTTTAAATTTCTTTTTCAGGTAGGCATCAACCTCAACATTGGCAGAATCTCCCACATTTATTTTTACAATATCATTTTCATTTACATCAACCTCAACTTCCATATTGTTTAGATTGGCAACACGCAAAATTTCTGTTCCGGTCATTTGTTGTGTCCCTAAAACTCGCTCACCTAATTCCACATTCAACATCGAAATTGTTCCATCTGCTGGTGCATAAATAGTTGTTCTACCTAAATTGTCTTTGGCTTCATTTACAGTTGCCGAAGCACTTTTTACATTATAGTAGGCAGATTCTTTGGCTGCCTTAGCATTTTCAAATGAAGCAATTGCCTTATCCCATTCTGATTTTGAAATAATGCCTTTATCAAATAATATTTTATTTCTTTCATAATTGGATTTGGCTTCTTTAAAACCAGCATCGGCTTGACCCAAACCTGCTTTTGTTTGAGACAATCCTGCAACAGTTCTGTTATATCCTGAAGTGTATAAATCTGGATTAATTTTTACCAACAAATCTCCTTTTTTGACAACTTGTCCTTCTTTTACTGGCAAAGAAATAATCTCACCTGAAACTTCAGACGATATTTTGACTTCAATTTCTGGTTGAATTTTTCCAGTAGCAGAAACCGTTTCAATAATAGTAATAGCATCAACTTTTGCAATTTCTACATCAATAGCTTTAACTTTATTTCCTAAAATTCCTTTTTTTGATAAGATTACCAAAGTAATAATTGCAACTACAATTCCGCCAATTATAAAATATTTTGTTTTGTTTGACATAATTTATTGTTTTTTGATAATTGGAATTCCAAAATAGAATTCTACAATTTTTGTTCTAAAAATATAATCGTATTTTGTTCTCAATACTTCTGATTGTGCATTTACATATAAAGTTTGCGATTGATTAAAATCAAAAGCATTCATCATCCCAACAGCATAACGTTCTTTTGCATAATTATAGGCATTTTCTCTAGCTTCTAGAGCTGTTACTGCCGATTGATAGGCATTAAAAGCGCCTTTTGCATCTGTAAAAGCAGTATAAACGGTACGTTCTAAATCTAATTCGCTTTGCGACAAAGCTATTTTTGCTCTATCAAGAGCTACTTTAGATCGTTCAACATTGTTTTTTACAGAGAATCCATTGAAAATTGGAACACTCAATTGCACCCCAAAACTGTGTCCTTTATTATCGCTAAATTGATTGAAAAACGGAGCCGATTTGCCAAATACAGGAGAAAAATTTGGTTGAATAACATTTTGATTTGTTCCCTCGACCTGCCCAATTACAGAAGTTGGATTGGAATTGTTAGGAACAAAGCCAATAATTCTGTCTGAATATCCTGCACGCGTACTAAAACCATAAAACCCTTGTAATGTTGGTTGAAAAGCACCTTTTGCTATCGTTATGTTTTTTTCAGCAATTTGCACATTGGTTTGAGCAATTTTCAACTCTACTCTTTCTCCTTTTGCTTTTTGATAAATAGCTTCTGGCGTTTGAAACATTACTTCGCTTTGGTTGGCTTTATATTTTCCTTCATCTATATCAAAATCTTGGAATTTATCTAATTGCAATAATTGAGCTAAGCTTAATTTTGAAATAAGCAAGGTGTTTTCTGCCGCTATGATTCTTTGTTTGTCGCCAGCAACTGTTGCTTTACTGTCTAGCAAATCTCCTCTAGGAATAGAACCTGCTTTGACTAATTCTTCGGTTCTTTTGTATTGTTTTTCATTATTGGCCAACTGTTCTTGTTGCACTTTAAGGTTTTCTTTATTGAAAAGTATTTGTAAAAAAGCATTGGCAACATTCAACGAAACATCATCTTTCATTTTAGACAATTGATATTGTGCTGCTATAATTGAAAGTTTGGATTTTCTAAATTGATTTTGATTTTGCAATCCTTTATAAATATCAACGCCAGCATTCAAACCCATAGACGTAAATTGTGTGGTCTGATTTTCTAACGTATTGGTAAGAATATTGGTATTCAAACCGATATTCCAAGAATGAGAAGCATTTGCATTTACCGAAGGTAGAAAATTCCCAAAAGCACTATTCTTTTCAATCTCAGACAATTTGATATCTAAATCGGATTGTTTTATAGATATGTTGTGTTCTAAAGCATAATTGACACATTCTTCTATTGTCCACTTTTTTGCTTGTGCTTGATTGGCTATACTCCAAAAAAGCATGAGAACCAGAATACTATTTTTTACTTTTTTCATATATTTTTTGAATGAAAGTGTAGCAAAGGTACTACACAAATTTAACATTTTCTAATAAACTAAAATTGCTTTTTTAGTGGTTGATTATTCCTTTTTTTCGTCTGTTTCTAAACCTTGGTTCCAAACTTTAATTTTATCTGATGCTTTCACACCCGATTTTACCTCTACATCAATGCCATCACTTACACCTAAAACCAAATCTCTTCTTTCAAATTTTTGAGTTCCGGTTTCAACTTCAATATAAGGTTTCTCAGTTTTTTTATCAAATTGAATAAGGGATTCTTTTATAGAAAGCACTTTGTCTGCTTTTTCTAAAATAATAGAAGCATTGGCACTCAATCCAGCTCTAATAAAAGTGTCGTCTCTGTTTGTCAATGAAGCTTTTATTTCGAATTGGATAGCTCCATTTTCTGTTTTTCCCTTTGGAGCAATATATTGCAAAATGGCATCAAATTTTTTGTTTTCGATAGCACCAACGGTAATTTCAATTGGCAGTTTTTCTTTGATTTTCCCTACTTCAGACTCATCTACTTTACCTACAAAAATCATTCTTCCAACATCTGCAACACTAGCAATAGTAGTTCCTTCATTAAAATTATTACTTTCAATAACTTGATTACCCACTTTTACTGGTACATCAAGCACCATTCCGTTGACAGTTGAACGAATGAGTGTATTGGCATAACTTCCTAATCCTGATGTTGTACCTGTTTTTGCAATGTCAAATCCTTGTTTTGAAGCGGCATAATTTTGTTTGGCTTGTTTGTAGGCCAATTGTGCTGCATCAAAATCATTGGCAGAAATAACTCCTTTATCAAACAATGTTTTCTGACGTTGGAATAATTTTTCTTGGTTGTCTAAATCATTTTTGGCAGATTGCATTTGATTTTTAGTATTACTCAAGTTAGAAACATTGGCAACTACTTTTATTTTAGCAATCAAATCTCCAGCTTTAATACTTTCACCTGCTTTGATATAGACTTCTTCGATGATTCCAGATATATTGGGTTTGATGAGCACTTCTTCATCTGGAACAATATTTCCAGTGGCAATGGTGTTTTTTACAATGGTTTTGATTTCGGCCTTATCGGTCTCAAAAACTACTGGCGATTCTTGATTTTTGGCATACAAATAATACAATGCTCCAAAAAATAAGATTGTAATAAAAATTAAAATGGTTATGGTAACTCCTTTTTTCATATTGGGCTATTTTAGTTTTTTTATTCTGTTCTTAAAGCATCAACAGGTTTAATATTGATGGCGGTTTGGGCAGGTATAAATCCTGCTAATAATCCTGATCCTATCAAGATGAGCAATGCTACAAAAACTACAGGCAAATCGACTGTTGGATTAGTAAACATACTGTCTTCGCTTGGCATTGTTGCTAGAATTTTATTCACAACGGCTATCAATCCTGTGGCAACAGCAATCCCAAACATTCCGGCAACAATTGTAAGAAAGATGGCTTCTAAAAGTATTTGAGAACGAATAGCTGCTGGTGTTGCACCCAATGCTCTTCGAATTCCTATTTCTTTAGTGCGCTCTTTGACTACAATCAACATAATATTTGAAATTCCGATAACGCCAGAAAGTAAGACTAAGGTTCCTACAAAATAAGCGATAAATTTTAAAATCAGAAACAATCCTTGTATTTTACTAAATTCTTCAAACAAGTCAAAGTTCCCAATTGCTCTATCATCATCTGGATGTATCGTATGACGCGATTTCATGAACTCAATAATTTTGGGTTTCAACTCGGTTATTGAGGCATTATCATTTGCTGTCAATGCCATCCAACCAACAGTGTCGCCATAATTAAAAGCTTGTTGAAAAGTGGTAAAAGGCATGAAGATATTCTTCTGAGCCGATTCGGCATCGCCATTATTTCTTGATTTTGATTTATAAACACCAACTACCATAAAATTGACTCCATTAACTTTGATATAGGTGCCAATAACTTCTTCTGCTTGTGTATATAACTCACTAATGACACCTTGACCAATTACAGCTATTTTTCGTTTTTGTTTAATATCCTCTTGATTCACAAATCGGCCTTTGATGATTTCCATCGACTCTTGTTTTATCAATTCGGGATAATCACCATAAATAGTATAAGCTGCTGTTTTGGTTCCTCGAACTACATTATTGGCTCCTTGATAACCACCTAATTGGTTGCGTGGAGAAACATATAATAGGTCTGGGAAATTTTGTTTTAAAGCATCAACATCATTATTTTTGAAATTAAACTGGCGTGTTTGTGGCAATCCTTTGTAGGCTTTTGATGTACCTTGTGTCCACATAAACATCGTGTTAGTAGCAATGCCAGAAAATCCTTGTTTGACACCGTTTTCTAAACCGTTTCCTGCAGCCAATAAAATTACTAGAATAAAAATTCCCCAAAAAACACCAAAGGCAGTTAGTATCGTTCGGAATGTGTTGGCACTCAACGCTTGTAAAATTTCGTCCCATTTGTCTCTGTCAAACATAATTATTCGTCTCTAAGTGCTACAATAGGTTTGATTTTTGCTGCACGATAAGCAGGGAAAAAACCTGCAATGGCACCAGCAATAACTAATAATATCAAGGTGGTTAAGGCAATACTAAAATCGACTTGCGGATTCAGAAAGTATTCGCTTTTTATTTGTGGCCCAACTAATTCTAACAAAAGCAAACTCATTAAAAGCCCAACAAATCCTGCGATTGTTGTGATGAAAATGGATTCGTGAAGAATCATTCCGATAATAGATAATGGTGATGCTCCTAATGCTTTTCGGATTCCGATTTCTTTAGTGCGCTCTTTTACAATAATGAGCATAATATTACTCACACCAACAACTCCTGCAATGATGGTACAAATACCAACCCACCAGAAAAACAATCGGATGTATAAATTTAAATCATAAAATTGCTTAGTTTCTTCGATAGAGTTATGAACTCCAATGGCACTATCATCATCTGGAGCTATGTTGTTTTTACTTTTAAGTATCTGACCCAAACCAATTGAAAACTTTTTTGATGCCGTTAAAGCATCCTCATAATTGTCTTTTTTCTTGAGCACATAAAACAAGGTACTGATTTTATCTCCTGCACCAAAAGCTTTTTGAACCGTTGTTAATGGCAAATAAATCCTAGCTTCTTCTCTTTCGCCAGCAGGATCGGTAAAAACACCTACTACTCTAAAATTAATCGAAGCAATATTGATCAATTCTCCCATTGGGTCTTTGTCTTTGAATAAATCTAGTTTTACTTTCTGACCTATAACAGCTACTTTTTCGTTACCCGACAAATCATTTGCATTAATAAAACGTCCTTGAACGACTGTTGCATTTTCGATGGCTTGATAATCGGGATATACACCTCGATATTGATAATTTCCTGTTTCTTTGCCATACACCACTATCCCATTCCAAATATTATAAGTGGAAGCTTTTTTCTCCAATTGATCTCCAAATTTCTGAACTGATATATCGTAATCACTATTGTGAAATTGAATCTCTCTTCCCGGATTTAATCCTTTGTATTCTTTGGCAGTGGTTCCAGACCAAACTTCAATAATTCCGTCAGCATCACGCTCAAACTGTTTTTCAATTCCGTTTTGAAGTCCTTTACCAACGCCTAGCAAGATGACTAAAATAAAGATTCCGGAAGCCACAGAAATTCCGGTGAGAAAAGTTCTCAACTTGTTTTTGGCTATAGCCTGAAAAATTTCTTGCCAGCGTTCTATATTAAACATACGATGAAGCTCTTACTTGTTCTACCAGTTTATCATCTATAATAATTCCGTCTTTAAGGACTACATTTCGTTTGCACATAGCCGCAATATCTCTTTCGTGAGTGACAATGAGAATGGTTTTTCCTTCATCGTTTATGGCCTGAATGAGTTCCATTACTTCATACGAAGTTTTAGTATCTAATGCTCCTGTAGGTTCATCTGCCAAAAGCACTTTGGGGTTAGATGCCAGTGCTCTTGCTATAGCCACTCTTTGTTTTTGACCACCAGAAAGTTCGTTGGGCAAATGGTGTGAATGCGATGCCAAGCCTACTTTTTCTAAAAAACGCATGGCAATTTGATTGCGTTCTGCTCTTTTAATGCCTTGATAGTATAATGGCATCGCCACATTATCAAGCGCACTTTTGTAATTGATAAGATTAAAGGATTGAAATACAAAACCTAGAAATTTGTTTCGGTATTTGGAAGCAATTGTTTCATTTAATTTTTTAATCGGAACATTGTCTAAAATGTAACTGCCTGAATCGGCTTCATCAAGAATTCCTAAAATGTTAAGCAGCGTTGATTTTCCTGAACCCGACGAACCCATTATGGCAACAAGTTCCCCTTCTTTGATATTGAAGTTTATTCCCTTCAACACGTGCAGTTCGGAACTTCCCATTTTATACGATTTATGTAAGTCGGTAATTTCAATCATAGTGCTCCATTTTTAAACAATAATACTAATTATGTAACTGAAATTGTAATAAGAAAATGTTAATAGTATTAGACTATTTATCGAATAAGACATTCTTCTTTTGAAATTGTTACAGCTTTACAGTAAATATAATGTGTTTTTATAATGTAATTTTAAATAACATTAATAACGGTTGATTTAAAACGCTCTAAATACTCCTTATTCACTTTAATTGAATAATAGAATTCAACTTCTGTTTTAACAAGATGCTAGTAATTCAAATTAAAAACTTAACTTTAAACACTCTATAAGTGTTTTTAATGAAATCAAAATTACTATTATTCGTTTTTGGCGTATTACTCTTGACTGATTTTTCCGTTTTTGGGCAAAATGTTGGGTTGTATAATCAATTTAATGGGCAATATGATTTTACTTTTGTAGGAAACACGATGAATCTTGGCGAAAATAATATTACTGATGGTTGTGAAGACATGACTGTACAATCCTCTTCTGCCGATTTAAATTTAAGTCCCAATCAAACTATTGTTGCTGCCTATTTGTATTGGGCTGGTTCTGGTTCTGGCGATTATGACGTACAATTAAATTCGGTTGCCATTACTCCACAAAGAATTTTTTCAACTATTTCTGCTAGTACTGGTTTGCCTTATTTTAGTGCTTTTAGCGATATAACCACTCTAGTTACAACAACAGGAAATGGCGCCTATACCCTTTCTGATTTAGACATTTCACAAGTTTTAATAAACGAACCTCTTTATTGTGAACGCAGAACCAATTTTGCCGGTTGGGCAATAGTAATTGTGTATGAAGATGCAAATTTTCCGGTTAATCAAATCAATATTTATGATGGTTTAGAAAGTATTCCACCTGCATTAAACATTACTTTAAATAGTTTAAATGTTATAGATAATATAGGTGCGAAAATTGGTTTTGTTGCTTGGGAAGGAGACAATAATCTTGCAGTTGAAGAAACTTTAAAACTAAATAATAACATTTTAACCAATACGTTAAATCCGCCAGACAATGCTTTCAATGGTACAAATAGTATCACTGGAAGTTCTACATTATACAATATGGATTTGGATATTTACGACATTCAAGACAACATCCATATTGGTGACTTAACGGCCGAAATTCAGCTTACTTCTGGACAAGATGTGGTTTTAATAAATGTGGTTGTTACAAAACTCAATAGTGAATTGCCCGATGCAACCATTGTAACCAATGCAATAGCACAATCCTGTAATTCTAGGGAATTAACCATTGATTATACCGTTAATAATTTTAATTGCAATCATTTGCTTGATGCTCAAACTCCAATTGCATTTTACGCCAACAATGTATTGGTCGTACAAGCGCAAACTCAAAACGTCATCCTTGTAAATGGTAGCGAAAGCGGTCAAATTACTCTTACCATTCCAAATGGAATTCCAAATGATTTTACATTAAAATTAGTCGTTGACGACAATGGAACTGGTACTGGAGTTGAAGCCGAATTTATAGAAAACAACAACACTTCTACTACTCCATTTTCATTATGGGTTTCGCCACAGTTTAACGTTTTGCCCAATCTATATTCTTGTGTTTCTAGTCTCACTACTGTTGCGTTTGATTTTTCTAATTATGCTACATTAGCATTGGTAAACCCAACAGATACAGTCCATTTTTTCAACAATTTAACTGATGCTACTTTCAATATAAATGCTATAACTAATACTACAAATTATACTGTCAATACAGCTTCAACTACCATTTATGTTCGTCTTGATAATGCCCATTGTAATAGTATTACTTCCTTTGAAATTAATCTAAAAATTTATCCTAGCTTCAATACTCCTGATGATTTATTTACTTGTAGAATAAATGAATCCTCCTCTTTTGATTTCTCAAATTATGTTAGTGCAATTGCTGTAAATCCAACAGATACAGTTCGTTTTTTTGAAACCTCAGAAGATGCTAATGCTAATATAAAACCCATTACAAATACAAGTTCTTATTTACCAAATACAACTCCAAAAGAAATATTTGTAAGTGTCTATAGCGGATTTTGTTATAGTTATACATCGTTTACTTTGGATTATTATCAATTGCCAGGTTTTAAACCATTAGAAAATTTAACTTCTTGTAATCAAGGATTAACGAGTGGAACTTTTGATTTTTCTAGTTATGAAAATGCTGTTTTAGCTAACACAACTGATACTTTCACAGGGTTTTATACCTCGCTTGAAGATGCACAAAATGATGTAAATAAAATAATAATCCCAAACAATTATGTAGCGCAAACAACACCAAAAGAAATTTTTGTTAGAGTCGAAAACGAACATTGTTATAATACTACCTCTTTTCTACTAACTACCAAAAATTGCCCTCCAATAATATACAATTGGGTTTCTACTAATAATGATACTAAAAACGATACTTTTCATATTGATGGTTTGTTTGATATTTTTTTGCATTTTGAATTGGAAGTATACAATCGTTGGGGACAACTTGTCTGGACAGGAAACAACAACACACCTGAATGGGATGGATATCCTAACACTGGATTTCGTATTGACCATAAAAATTCGCCTTCCAATGTGTATTATTATATCCTGAAACTTAATGATAAAGATTATCCTGAACCTTTTATTGGATGGATTTATTTATCTTCAAATAAATAATAGGATTGATTTTACAACCTTATATAGTTATATTATAATGTCTTGTCCTGAAATAGCTATACACAAAACAAAAGTGTATGTGGAATACAATTTTACACAACTTATCTATATCCAACCAAATGCACATAATTAGTTTTTCCTCAATAAAAAATAAAAACAGTCTATAAGCTCACGTTTGTTGAGGAAATATCAAGGTAACATAAAGTACTATTAGAAAATTCAGTATAACAAAAACTTTCCGAAAACTATCTCTTAAAAAATTTCCTATTTCACTCTAGACTTTTACCTTTGTAAGTCGGAATAAAATGCTGCCCAAATGAATAAAAATAGTAAAAGAAGAGAAGCTTTATTATACCACGCCAAACCAACTCCAGGTAAAATACAGGTCGTGCCTACCAAAAAATATGCTACACAAAGAGATTTATCGTTGGCCTATTCACCAGGAGTTGCAGAACCTTGTTTGGAGATCGCCAAAGACATCAACAATGTTTATAAATACACTGCCAAAGGCAATCTCGTTGCAGTAATCACCAACGGAACTGCGGTTTTAGGTCTTGGAGACATTGGTCCAGAGGCTTCAAAACCCGTTATGGAAGGAAAGGCATTGCTGTTTAAAATTTTTGCTGATATTGATGTTTTTGATATTGAAGTGGATACCAAAGACATTGATAAATTTGTAGAAACTGTCAAAAATATTGCTCCTACTTTTGGAGGGATCAATCTTGAAGATATAAAAGCTCCTGAATCGTTTGAAATAGAACGCCGATTGGTCGAAGAATTGAATATTCCCGTGATGCACGATGATCAACATGGTACTGCAATTATATCTTCAGCTGCTTTATTAAATGCATTAGAATTAGCAGACAAAGCTATAGAAACCGTTAAAATTGTAGTATCTGGTGCTGGTTCTGCAGCATTGGCTTGTGCCAATTTATATGTGCTTTTAGGAGTCAATCCAAAAAACATTACCATGTTTGATGTAGAAGGTGTTTTGAG
>JAYTNO010000289.1:0-2280 GCA_043748275.1 Flavobacterium sp.
GAAAAATCCCGTCATGATAATTATTTACAACAATTGTTTAGAACCTCTGCATTTGGTGCAATTGGTAGAACATTAGGTAAACAATTAGATACCTACGTAAAAGCTGATGCAAATAAACGTAAAGAATTGGCTCCAAAAGTTTTAGAAATGGCTGAAGGAATCTTTACAGATTTATATATTCCGGCAGAAAAAGATTTATTAGCAGCTCAATTAAAATTGTATGCAACAAAATCTATTAGGTATTCTATTGCTCCTATGGTGAAGAAAATTGGAGACGAAAACAATAACGATTTTACCAATTTTGCAAATGCTGCTATCGATTTAAGTGTGCTAACATCATTAGATAAAGTAAAAGCATTTTTGCAATTACCTAGTCAAGGATTGTTAGACAACGACCCACTTTATGCTATTTCTAATGATATGTTAACCCAATTTACATCAAAATCTGACGAAATTGCAAAAGCTCAAAACGATTATGGTGCTTCTTTCCGACTTTTAGTAGAAGGTTTGCGTGAATCAAAAATAGGAACGATTAAATATCCTGATGCAAACTCAACATTGCGTTTAACTTATGGAAAAGTAAGAGCATTACCCGCAGATAAAAGAAACCCTGTTGCAATAAACAATTACACTACACTTGCTAGTCAAGTTAAAAAATACAAAAAAGGGGACGAAGAATTTGATTTACCGGTTCGTGTTCTTGAAATGGAGAAAAATAAAAGTTATGGTCGTTATGCTGATAAAGACGGTTCACTTCACGTAAATTTTCTAACCGATAATGATATTACTGGAGGAAACTCTGGATCTCCAGTATTAAATGGAAAAGGAGAATTAATAGGTATTGCTTTTGATGGAAACATTGAAGCAATGGCTGGTGATGTCATCTTTGATCAAAAACTGCAAAGAACCATCAATGTTGATATTAGATATGTATTATGGGTAATTGAAAATTTCTCAAATGCCAAACATATTGTAGACGAAATGACTTTGGTAAAATAAAATAAATAAAATAATGTTTTTGAAAATCCGCCTTGTCTATTTTAGATAAGACGGATTTTTTTTATTAATAATTCTAAATTATTTATAAACAATACTTTACAAATAAAGCTGTTAATTTTAAACTTAATCAAACAATCAATAATTTTTAAAACATAATTAATTTTAAAATATTGTAGTCTTTTACTTATTTTATAATCATTTTTATGTATTTCGTCGATTTTAAGTGCTTTTTATCGGATATAAATTTTGTAGATTCAAATTCTAAACCTACTTTTGACTCGTAAAATAAATTTATTCATTAAAACCGTTTTCGGGGGAAAAAAAGAATTATGAAAACAATTACACTTCAATTCAAGAAAGTACTCTTTACTTTTATGCTTATCCTAATCACGATGATAGGACATTCGCAAATTGCTCAGCGTGGCGTGGCAACAACATCCACAAGTACAGGCACCTCTATTACAATTACAAAACCTACAGGAATTGCTTTAGGTGATTTGATGATTGTAGATATTGCGCAAGGAGGCGGTACACTTTCAGCTAGTCCAACTCCAACTTGTACTGGTTGGACACTCATAGATGGAAGGCTTCTAAATGGTAATAATAGACGTCATGGTGCAGTTTTATTTAAAATTGCAGTTGCAGCAGATTTAGTTGCAATTAATTATGTTTTTACATTAGATGCTTTAACAGATAGTGCAACTGGAGCAATAATCGCTTTTTCAGGAGTTGATACGTCATCACCTTTTGATGTTACTCCTGGAACAATTTTAGGAAGTAATAGTGCAACTGTTTCTGCAACAGCCATTACAACTGTTTCTGCTAATACTGCAGTTATTATGTTAGGTCAATTTGCAGGAAATACAGCAACATGGTCTGCATGGTCTACAACTTCTCCAGGAGGATTAACCGAATTGTTTGATGCTCAGCATAATGCAGGTAGAAAATCATCAATTGGTGGTGCTTGGGCAATAAAAGCAACCATAGGTTCAACAGGTGCAGGAGTTGCAACTGTTTCTAACTCTGATAATAATGGTGGAATTTTATTAGCCCTAAAACCAGGACCAATAGCACCACCTACTATTACAAGTTTAGGATCAACTAATGGTTGTGTTGGTTCTTCAATTACTATAAACGGAACAAACTTTACTGGAGCTACTAGTGTACAAATTGGTGGAACGCCAGTATCTTCTATAACATCAAACAGTGGCAGTGTAATAGTTGCAGTAATTGGCTCAGGAACTACTGGATTAGTAACAGTTACTACATCTTTAGGTACAG
>JAYTNO010000290.1:0-2271 GCA_043748275.1 Flavobacterium sp.
TCATAAAGTTTGCCATTGCGTTTGATGATTTTTTTCTGTCCTTTTTTTAAACTACAAACAATTTGTTCTGTTCTTCCATTCTTTTCAAATTCGCCATCAATCACAAAAAATTCCTCACCATGTTTGATGTTTTGCACAGCAAGTGGATTAAAATAACTTTTGCCATACGACAAATGATAAATAGCATCAAGCACATTTGTTTTGCCAATACCATTTTTTCCGACAAAGCAGTTTATTTTTGAATCCAATTCAAAACTACCTTCGTCAAAATTTTTATAATTAAATAATGAAATTTTTTTTAAAAACACTTTGGTTTTTTGTATCTATTAATAAGGTTTTACAAACAATTTTGGGTTAGAATTATAAGAATTGGCAACTCTATTTCTAAACAAAAATTTAAGTGGTGCAAATTATCGAAAATATACCAAAAATGAGTTTCAATTATTTTCTTTTTTTCAAATATTTTGTATCTTTATGATACGTTCATTGAATAAATAAAAATATTTCACATATATATGAATATAAAATGATTTTTTTTGTGTGGGTTTGAATAAAAATTTTATTTTTGCGCTCACTAAATTAAAATAAATGGCGACTTATAATAAAAGAGGTTACAAAACACCAAAAGAAAAAGAAGAGAAATTAGATGCTAATTTTATAGAAGATGTAAATGTTGATGAAAAAGACAGTACTACAGCTGGAGTTTTTAATTCTCTAGACGAAACAGCTTCTAAAACTGAAGATTGGATAGCAAAAAATCAAAAATATATTTTTGGTATAGTTGCGGCTGTTGCTATAGTAACTGTTGGATATGTAATGTACCAAAAATTTATTGTACAACCTAAAGAAGATGAAGCTGCAAACGAAATGTTTGCTGCAGAACAAAACTTTCAAAAAGCGGTAGATGGAACAACTAGTGATTCATTATTCAATTTAGCATTGAAAGGTGCTGAAGGAAAATTTGGATTTAAAGATATTGCTGAAAAATATTCAGGTACAGCTGCAGGAAATCTAGCCAATTATTATGCTGGAATTTCTTATTTGAATTTAGGAAAATATGCAGAAGCAATTGCTTCTCTAGAAAAGTTCAAATCTGATGATGCTATTTTGAGTGTTTTAGCTCAAGGTGCTATTGGTGATGCATATTCTCAGAAAAAACAACCAAAAGAAGCATTAGAATATTATATAAAAGCATCTGAAGCAAACAAAAATGATCTTACAACACCTCGTTTTTTATTAAAAGCAGGTCAAACAAGTTTAGCTTTAGGTAATAAAGCAGATGCTTTAAAATATTTTACAGAAATAAAAGATAAATACGAAAGTACTCCAGAAGGCTCAACAATTGACGCCATGATTGGACTAGCACAGTAAATTCCGTATTTCAAAATTGTGAATCACAAACTGTTTTTCATAATTCTTAAATAATAATTCATAATTCATAATTAATTATATGGCTACTGCAAATAAAAATTTATCGAATTACGACAAAAATGCAATCCCAAACGCGAAAGATTTTCGGTTTGGGATTCTTGTTTCTGAATGGAATGACCATATCACCGAAGGATTGTATTCTGGTGCCATTACAGCCTTAACCGATTGTGGTGCCTTGCATAAAAACATCATTAGATGGAATGTTCCTGGAAGTTTTGAATTGGTTTATGGTGCCAAAAAAATGATCGAAACTCAAAAACCGGATGTGGTTATCACAATTGGGAGTGTAATAAAAGGTGAAACTCAGCATTTTGAATTTGTTTGTGAAGGAGTTACCCAAGGTATTAAAGATTTGAATGTTTTATCTGATGTGCCCGTTATTTTTTGTGTACTTACGGATAATAATGAGCAACAATCTATTGATAGAAGTGGAGGAATTCACGGAAATAAAGGAACAGAAGCAGCAATAGCAGCTATTAAAATGGCTTTTTTGAGACAACAAGCCAACTTAGGACATCAATTTCAAAGCGAAAAATTATTGCCTTCAAATCAATTGCAAATAGAAGAAGGACAATTGCAAATAGAGGAATAAATTTTACAATATTTATAATTTTAAAACCTACTTTTTAAAAGAGTAGGTTTTTTGTTTTTTTTAATATTTTAAAAGTATAAAAGCCAATAGAAATTCTTTAAATTTGTAAACTTAGGTCAACAAAAAATTAAAAACCTATACTATATTAATGTCGAGTATTATTCAATTACTTCCTGATCACGTTGCCAATCAAATTGCTGCTGGAGAAGTCGTTCAACGACCAGCTTCTGTAGTAAAAGAGTTGCTTG